>CAXTBJ010000029.1:0-14033 GCA_964242585.1 uncultured Bryocella sp. | reverse complement strand
GCCCAGAGCTATGTCCAGAGCTACGCCACAACGCCTGCCTCCAACCCTTCATAAGCTCTCCTTTGCCGTCCCGGCCTACGGCATGAGAGCGGCATCCGTGCCGCCGAACGAGACACCGCGACCCGACTCCCCTGCCTGCCGTGCACAGCTGCGCGGGCCATCAGCTACTGATCGCCGTAAATACGCCCCCCGCCGCCTGCGCAATCTGCTGCGGGTCACCCGTAAACACCGCCGACCCCAGCACGATCACCCCCGCCCCGATCCGGATTGCCTTATCGAGCGCCTTCAACTGCGCGAGCGCCGTCCTCGCCGCCGCAGTCGCGCCCCCCACCTGGTTAACCGCGCCCGCGGCATCGGCCAGCGTCACCCGCGCGGCCTGCACCGCAAACGACGAGCTCAGGTTCAGCAACGACAGGTTCTGCCCCAGCAACTGCACAATCTCCGGATCGCCCAGCGCACGGCCCGCGTGAATGGCATCCAGCCGCACCTGTCCCACGGCCACGCCCACATCATTCAGCGCCTGCGCCATGCCCTGCAGCTGCGCCGCGGAAAAGCTCTGCGTCCCGGCATCTGGGGTCCCGACCTTCATCATCACGGTATTCGACATCAACGCACCTCCCCTTCGAGCCGCGCCACGGCGTCCTTCAACCGGCTCACCTCCGGTGCCAGCGCCTTCACCCGCTTCGCGAAGCCCGCACGGTCGCGCGCCGCCTCCGCCAGCTTCGCGTGCAGGGCGCCGATGTCCCCCATCGCCGCGCCGTATGCCGCCGCGGCCTCCCTGCGCCGCCCCAACGCCTCGAGGTCCCCGTCATACTGACGCTGCACGAGAAGCAGCGCCAGCCGTTCCCCCGTCCGCGCCGCCATGGGGCCTTGATAATACGCGTCCAGAAAGCCCTTCTCATCCGCCAGCACCAAAGCGTAATCCGTGTCGCCCACCTGAGACAGCGCGGTCGTCAACGCCTGCACGGCGGGGTCCGCCCCCAGCACAAAGCGCCGTGCCGCGCGCTCGCGCAGGTGCTCCGTGGCCAGATCCGCGAGCTTGCCCGCAAGCGTCAACGCCGCCGCCCCTGCCTTTTGCGCATCGGCCGCGGCGGCCGCATTCACCCCGGAACCGGCAGTCAAGGCGTTCACCGCCGTCACATCGGCCCCAATCGCCTTGCCATACGTAAACCCCGCGCCGGAGCTCAATTGGCTCAGCGCCTCCAGGTACCCGGTCAAGGCCCGCTGATCCGCCCCGAGCTGCGCCGCTACCTGCTTCGCGGGTCCGCAATCCGGCGTCAGTCCCTGCCCGTTCGCCGGCCGCTCCGCCTCGGGAATCCGCGCGGCGATCGCCGCCCGCCGTTCGCAGGAGTGGTAGAAATCCTCCGACACGCGCGGCAGCGCCGCCCGCAGCCCGTCCGCGACCCCGTGCAACGCCGTTACCTCGTGTAGGTCACCGCAGCCCATGGTCAGCAGGGCAAAGACGGTCATGGTTCCCGCAAGCAGGCTCCGGCGCATGCAGCCATGCTCGGGTCCAAACCCCGTTCTGTCCAGCCCTTTCTTCACGTCCGCCTTCGCTCCCCGTCATAAGAACGCCGTCGCCCGGCGCACCGCGTCAACCATGCCGCGCGCTTACCCCATAGGTCGTAGCCTTTTTCCCCGCAGCCCGCGGCGCCTTTGATATCCTCGGAGTTGACATATAAGGAGCTTTGGCATGGCGACAGCGGTATTGGAGCAGCAGGCAACAGGACTTGGCTACAAGGTAGCGGACATTGCACTCGCCGATTGGGGCCGTAAAGAGATCACGGTCGCCGAGCAGGAGATGCCCGGCCTGATGAGCATCCGGCGCAAGTACGCGCCCTCCAAACCGCTCGCGGGCGTGCGCATCACCGGCTCGCTGCACATGACCATTCAGACCGCCGTGCTGATCGAAACGCTGGTCGATCTCGGCGCCGACGTGCGCTGGGCCTCCTGCAATATCTTCTCCACCCAGGACCACGCGGCCGCGGCCATCGCCGCCACCGGCGTCCCCGTCTTCGCCTGGAAGGGCGAAACCCTCGAAGAGTACTGGTGGTGCACCAACCAGGCGCTGCAGCATGAGGGCGGGCTGGGGCCGCAGATGGTCGTCGACGACGGCGGCGACGTCACCCTGCTGATCCACAAGGGCTATGAGCTCGAAAACGGCGACCGCAGCTTCGTCGATGGCCCCCGGGGCTCGGGTGAGGAAGAGATCATCAAGGACCTCCTCCGCCAGGAGCTCGCCAACGACCCGCAGCGTTGGCACCGCGTCGCCAAGGAATGGCGCGGCGTCTCCGAAGAGACCACCACCGGCGTCCACCGCCTCTACAAGATGCTGGAGCAGGGCACCCTGCTCGTGCCCGCCATCAACGTCAACGACTCCGTAACGAAGTCGAAGTTCGATAACCTCTACGGCTGCAAGGAATCGCTCGCCGACGGCATCAAGCGCGCCACCGACGTCATGATGGGCGGCAAGGTCGCCGTCATCTGCGGCTACGGCGACGTCGGCAAGGGCTCCGCGCACTCGCTCCGCGGCATGGGTGCCCGCGTCATCGTCACCGAGGTCGACCCGATCAATGCCCTCCAGGCCGCCATGGAAGGCTTCGAGGTCACCACCATCGAGGAAACCCTTGGCCGCGCCGATATCTACGTCACCGCCACCGGCAACCTCGACATCATCACCTTCGAGCACATGGGGCAGATGAAGGATCAGGCCATCGTCTGCAACATCGGCCACTTCGACAACGAGATCCAGATGGCCGAGCTGCAGTCCGCGCCCGGCGTCAAGCACCTCAACATCAAGCCGCAGGTGGACTACTACACCTTCTCCAGCGGCAACTCCATCTTCATCCTGGCTGAAGGCCGGCTCGTGAACCTGGGCTGCGCCACCGGCCATCCCAGCTTCGTAATGTCGAACAGCTTCGCGAACCAGACCCTGGCGCAGATGGACCTCTGGGCCAACAAGGACACCTACAAGATTGGTGTCTACGTTCTGCCCAAAAAGCTCGACGAGGAGGTCGCCCGCCTGCACCTCGAAAAGATCGGCGTCAAGCTCACCACCCTCTCCAAGAAGCAGGCCGACTACATCGGCGTTCCCGTAGAAGGCCCCTACAAAACCGATAACTACCGCTATTAAGCTCAGCCCGCTAAAGACAAAGGCCGCCGCTCTCAAGCGGCGGCCTTTGTCTTTGTTTTTCTCTGTTCTTGCTTTTCTTTCTGTCATTCCCGAAGGGAACCTGCTGTTGCTGTTGCCCTTGCCTCTTTGCTTGTCATTCCCGCAGGGAATCCGCGTTCTACTGGCAGACAACACTGTCAACCAACCGAAAAAACCGAAGCAGACCGCACGACACACGGCGAACCGTTCTGTCACGCACGGACCCGTCGAACGCGGCATAGATCATGGTTATCGTCCGACGTTGCTATAGTGGCCTGTGATGAGTCCCACATCCCGCAGCGTCTTCGCCGTCGTCGACGGTCTGCTCCTGTTCCTCGCCCTTGAAGGCGCCTTCTCCGCGGTCTCCGTGCTCGGGCTGAGCCGCTCCTTTGACACCCCCACCCCCGGTTTCCTCTCCAGCTACCTGGTCTGGGCGCTGCTTGCGGCCGGCGCGGGAGGCTTTGTCGCCGGCAAGGTAGCCCACCGCAAGCCGCTTGCCCACGGCCTCGCCATGGCCGTCCTGCTCCTGCCTTTGGTTTTCTTCAACCTGCATAAAAGCCAGGGTGATCGGCACGATCCATTCGTCCTCGCGCTGAATCTGCTGACACCCCTCGCCTGCATCGCGGGTTCGGCTCTCAATCGCCGCCCTGTCCGCTAGGACTTGAAGCAAACACCCATCCAAGGGCACAGCGCACTTGTTTCTCTCCTTGTCCTTCCCGGAATCGGCGTTTCTGCGCTGTGCGGCGTCTACGGTGTCTCCGCATCGTCGAGCACGATCCCGTACAGCCCCCGGCTCTCCTTCGTGGCGGCCTCGGCCAGAATCAGCGTATGCGCCGTTCCGGCAGCTCCGCTCACATTCGCGCCGCTCATCTTCATCACCCCCGCCGCCATCGGCGACGAGCCGGCCGGCGCGGCATAGACCGCGAAGCTGCCCCCTGCGGGCACCCGGACGTACCCTGCATTGGCCCCGTAACCCAGATTCGTGACCACGGGCAGGCTGGAAGCCAGCAAACCGGTGCCGGTCACAAAATACACATCCAGCGCACTGCCTTCGACCTCATTCAGCACCCGCAAAGCGATCGTTCCGGCCACCGTCGCCGGCAGGTTGTCGGTATAGATATGCTCCTGCAGGTCACCCAGACGATTGCCCACCACGGCGGTATATTGGTGCCCGCTCACCAGCGTCGCGCGTCCGGTCGCCAGTGCCTGCGCCGTGCCCGCGCGGTTGGCGCTGACCTGAACCGCCCCCGAACCCATGGGAAGATATGAGCTAAAGGTTGCAAAACTAAGGTTATAGGCCGCCCCTGTGCCGTTCAGGTACACATCCAGCGGCGGCGCGTCGACCGAGGTGTCCACAAAGCGTACCTGCGCCTCCGTCGCGTTCGCCATCATGCTCCCGCACCCGGAAACGCCCAGACTGGCGACCGAAACCGCCGCGCCGCTCACCAGGGCGAGCAGCCCGCGGCCCCGCAACGGGCGCATCGAAGGGCGTCTGGACACATTCAACATAGGAAACTAAGAAACCGAAACACCGAGACACAGCCGAGTCAATCGTCTACTGACCCACCGGTAGTCTATGACGAGTCGCGGTCTCCGCGCCGCGACTCCGGACCGCTCTGCCACGGAAGTTGCATAAACAAAAAATCAGCCCCGCCGTCGCGAGTCGCTCGCAACAGCGGGGCTAGCTCTTGTTTGCTGGAGCTACAGTAACGGAAGTAATGTTACTTGGGCAAGCTGCAGCCCCTTCCCGACCGCCCTTGTATTCGTCCTGTCATAACCGCTACGGCCGCGCCGGCCGGTGCGCCACAATGTGTTCGCGAATGGCCTCATAGGCTGCCTGCGGCAAAATACCCCGGGTCAGCAGCTGGTTTTTTGCGGTATACGGCCGTCCTCGGATCACCCGCGCTACATACGCCTCGCCCATGCCGGGCAGCGCCCGCAGCTGCTCGGCACTGGCCGTGTTCAGGTCAAGCGGACCCGCCTGCATCACGGTATCCACCGCTGCACGCCGTTCGGCTACCTGTCCGGCGGGATCTGGGGTCAGCCTTCCAACCTGCTGTCCGGAAAGCTCGGTCACCATCCAAATCCCGGAAATCCCGGAAATCCCGGAAATCCAAAGAGCAATCCGAAACAAAAGGGCAGACCTGTGTCTCACACATGCAGCGTACTCACTTCAAAGTCAGGGTGGAACTCCACCTTTGTGCGCCAAGACCCATGTAGAGGTATAAACTCACCCGCAGCCGGATCTTGGGAGATGCCCGTGTTTTATTCCAGCCTCTTCGCTCTTCTGCTCTGCGTCAATGGCATCGCCCCCGCCCAAAGCGCGCCTTATGCTGCGCTGTTGTCTCCAGACGCCGACGGGACAACGATCTCCATCGCGCGGTCGCCGGTAATCCTTATGCAGGACACCGCGCCGACAACGTCCCCCGCTCCCCCGCCGCGTGGGACACGCGGTCCGGTCCGCATCTCCGGCGGCGTCATGTCCGGGCAGATTCTCACCCGCGTCGATCCAATCTACCCTGCCGAAGCCAAGTCCAAGGGCATTCAGGGAGTGGTGGTGCTCTCCGCAACGATCGGCGCGGACGGCACAGTACAGCAACTCAGCCTCATTTCGGGGCCGCCTGATCTTGGGACCGCGGCTCTGGATGCGGTTCGGCAGTGGACCTATAGGCCCTACCTGCTGAACGGCGAGCCGACCGAGGTCAACACCACGGTCACCGTAAACTTCCACCTGAACGGGCCGCCCTCCTGATCCTGTAAACCCGGCAGACTCGCGCAGGGAACCGGTCTTCCGCGGTGCCGCCCTACCCGTTCCCACGCTCCATGCGCCCATCGCGCATCGTGAGGACCCGATCCGCGATCGCCGCCGCCTCCGGGTTGTGTGTGATCATCAGCACCGTCTGATTCAGCGCCCGGCCCGACTCCCGCAGCATGGAGAGCACCGCCTCCGAATTCTCCGTGTCCAGATTGCCGGTCGGCTCGTCGGCCAGCACAATCGAAGGCCGCGTGATCAGGGCTCGCGCGATCGCCACCCGCTGCTGCTCGCCGCCGGAAAGCTCGTTCGGACGATGGTCCAAACGCCCCCCGATCTTCAGCAAACCGGCCAGATGATCGAGCAACTCCGTATCGAACGGCTTGCCCGTGTCCGCAATCGTGTGCGCCAGCTCGATATTGCCCCGCGCGGAAAGCGTCGGCAGCAGGTTGAAGCGCTGAAATACGAAGCCGATATGCCGCTTGCGAAAACGGGTCCGCTCGGCATCGCTCAACCGCGAAAAGTCTTGTCCGCTCACCTGCAGCGAGCCCGCCGTCGCCGACGTAAGGCCCCCCAAAATGTAGAACAGCGTCGATTTTCCCGAGCCGGAGGGGCCGACAATGGCAACGAACGCCCCCGCCTCGACCGTGAAGGTGGCGTCGCGCAGGGCTGGCACCTCGAGTTTGCCTGAGCGGTAAATCTTTCCGAGGTGACTGGCTTCGATAATGGGCATGGCGCGCCTTCCAGTCTAGCGCACGGCCCCGTCCCGAAACGGCGGCACGGTTCATGCCGTCTCTATCGGCCACCCGGCTCAAACCATGAGCCGTGTCCCAAAATGAGTCACAGGGGGCCGGTATCGCCCGGCGTACACTGACAGCGTTCGGCAGGAGAGAATCGCGCGCATGATCGTCGGTATCGGCACGGATCTGATCGAGGTCGCGCGCATCGAGGCAAGCCTGCACCGCTTCGGCGATCAGTTCCTTGAGCGCATCTACACCGCCGGCGAGATCGCCTACTGCAAGGCCCGCAGAACCGGGGCTGAAAGCCTCGCCGCCCGCTTCGCCGCCAAGGAGGCCGGAGCCAAGGCGCTGGGCACGGGCATCAGCCGCGGCGTCGGTTGGCGCGAGCTGGAGGTGCACCGCCTGCCGGGCCGCGCTCCCGAGCTGCGCCTCCACGGCCGCGCCGCCGAAATCGCCGCCTCGCTCGGCATCGCACGCCTCACCCTCTCGCTCACCCACACGCGCGGCCTCGCCATGGCCGTGGTCATCGCGGAGCACTGAGCGGTCCAGCTGCCGCCCTGACCCGCTCGGCGACACGGGCGCACCCTCTCAAAAACCCCTTCCGGCCCGCCCCTGACTGTTACGATTGACCGGAGCGCAACGCCTCAGGGGAGTGGAATGCCGAGTCAGCAGGAGGTCCGGTGGTCGCAATTAAAGGTTGGCATCCTCGTTCTGGTCTCCCTCGCCCTGCTCACGGTCTTTCTGTTTCTTCTCACCAGCGCCTCCGGGCTCAACCTGTTTGAAAAACGGCTGAGCGCCCGCGCCTACTTCCCCAACTCCGAAGGCATCAAGGTCGGCGCGCCGGTAAATCTGGAAGGCGTGCCCGTCGGCGAGGTGGCCCGCGTACGCCTCACCACCGACCCCGCTCGCCGCTCCACCCCGGTCGAGCTCACCTTCAAGCTCAATCCGCATTTTGCGGACCGTCTTCACCGGGACACGCTCGCCGCGCTCTCCACCACCGGCGTCATCGGCGACACGGTCGTCGAACTGGACAGCGAAACCTCCTCCGGTCCGGAGCTCGAAGACAATGACGAGCTGAAGACCATCGAGCGGCCCTCCATCGCCAGCTTCATGCGCTCCGGCCAGGGCACGCTCACCCAGCTCAACGTCACCATCGCCAAGCTGAACGAGGTCGTCGACGGCCTCGCCGCCGGCAAAGGCACGGTCGGCCAGCTCGTCACCAATCCGGCGCTCTATAACGAGGCCAACGCCACCGTCGCCCAGCTCCATCGCCTCACGGACAATCTCAACAGCGGCCGTGGCTCGGTCGGCAAACTGCTCACCGATGACTCGCTCTACAATCGCCTGAACGATGCCGCCGGCCGGCTTGACACGCTGACCGCCAATCTCAGCAGCGGCAAGGGCACCGCCGGCAAGCTCCTCACCGATGACACCCTCTACAACAACCTGAACGGGACCCTCAGCCGCACCAACAGCCTGCTCGCCCAGGTCGACGCCGGCCAAGGCTCGGTCGGTCTCCTCTTCAAAGACCAGGCGATGGCCAACAAGCTGAACGACACCGTCACCCAGCTAGACACCATGCTCGCCGGCATCAATGCCGGCAAAGGCACCGTGGGCCAGCTCGTCACCAACAAGGAAGCCTACGACAACCTCAACGTCCTGCTGAAAAACGCTTCCGAGTTAGCCACCATGCTCCGCGAAGATCCCAAGAAATACCTCACCATTCACATGAAGATCTTCTGATTCCGCCAGGACACCAAAGCTCGTAGTCTCGTAGCTCACAGCTGAACGGCAACCCACCTTCTGCGGAAGCCATCCCCATTGCATAAGCGCTTATGTACTGCTATTGTCGTTCCATGCAGCGGGGTCTAGGCACGCAACTTCGGCACCTCATCGAAATCCTTGATGGGGCGGTTGCGGAAGTATATAGGCGGGAAAGCTTGAGTTACCGTCCACGGTATACACCGGTAATGCGGGCTTTGGTGGCACGCAGTCCCCTAAGCGTGACGGACATTGCGAAGAGGGCTGGAATCACCCAGCCGGCCGCTACCCAGACCATCGCTCTCATGATTCGAGAAGGTCTTCTCGTCTCGGAGTCAAGCTTGGGAGACAGCAGGCAGAGAGTTGTCGAGCTGACGCCGTACGGGCATGATCTGCTGCCGCGTTTGCAGGCGTGCTGGGAGGCGGTAACAACTGCAGCAAACGGTCTCGATGCCGATCTGCCGTTCCCTTTATCGCAACTCTTAGACCTTGCCATTGAGAAGCTTGCGATGAAACCTTTTGAAGCCCGTATTCAGTCTGCGAGGCAGTTACCCAAGAGGGCATAGGCCGGGAATTCTCGGACATCTGATCTTGAGGCTCGGCATCAGGCATTTGCACGAGGAGATAGCAATCATGAACGGGCAGTTCTTTTCTCGTGTTTTGACAAATACGTGCTGCGGAACCTTCCTGCTGTTACTTGCATCGGTCTCACTCACCCCACCACCTTGCAGGGCTCAGGCCCCAGCCGGCCATCTTGTCAGCGACGCTCAGGACGCAACCCCCGAACCTGCGATGCCTGCAATCTTGAAAGCTTTGGAGAGTTTTGAAGTTGTAGGTATGCCGGCGGCTCATGGGCAGAAAGACATCGATGATTTCATTCTGTCCCTTATTCGTGACCCACGCTTCCCGGAATCTGTGAACGACATCGTCGTTGAATGTGGGAACGTTCGGTTCCAACCGCTTCTGGATCGGTACATCGCCGGGGAGGATGTTCCGTTCACCGAAGTCCAACATGTTTGGAGAGACACAACGGTTCAACAAATGTGCGGAGCCTCTGGCTTTTACGAGCAGTTGTATCCGCTCGTCCGCTCGCTCAATCAACGCTTTCCTGCAACAAAACGCCTAAGAATCGTCGCTGCTGATCCACCGATCGACTGGAGCGAGATTCACTCGTATCAAGACCTCACGCCCTTTTTCGACCGCGATGGAAGCATCGCTGCTGTGATGGAAAGAGAGGTTCTTTCTAAGCACCGCAAAGCGCTGATGCTCTTCGGAAGCTTTCACCTGATACACGGAGGTGGCCCCGGCGAAGGGGATGCCGTCACGAGATACGAGCGCCACTATCCTGGCAAAACCTTCGTGATCAGCGATCTTGGATACTACGGCAGCGGCAACGAACCGCTTACCGATTTGAACGCCCCAGGTGGAGTTTGGCCGTCGCTTTTGAGAACAAAGAACAGCAGACTTGGCTCGCTGCGTCTTGACGCATTCCTCCCGTCGCCACTTACGACAGATCAGGACTGCAACGTCAGTGAGGCATTCGCAAGCACGCCCTCTAAGACCGTCGCAGATCAGGTCGATGCTTTTCTATACTTAGGTCCTCAGAAATTACTACTGGTCGAACCTATTCCGGCAGATATCGTTCTTGACCGCACCTACAGATCCGAATGGCTGCGCCGAATGAAACTTGTTGGCATGCCCGGCCCCTCAACTCTGGAAGAGCTCGATACTCAGATCGTCGCGAGTGCGAACGATCCCATCTTGACGCCTCCTCCCAGGCAGTCGGTTTCTCAAGAAATCAAATCGAGGGTTAGACAGGGTTGTCTAAGCAGCAAGCGTCCGGCCGCAAATACAGCAAAGTGAACAGATTCATCTAAGGTATTTCTAAGCGTTACAAGGCTGAAGGCGTAATAGAAATCCCTGGATCATCGGTATGCTACGGGTCTGCTCCAAGCTTTCTAAACGCAATCCAACGCATCTCACCGCCCAGCCTCCCGTGACCCGCCTCACCCTCCACCGCCTCGCCACCGACCGCGACCCACGCTTCACAGCGTCCTTGCGCCTGTACACAGAGGCCTTCCCGCCCGAAGAGCGCAAGCCGGCCGCGCAACTGCGAGCGATGCTCCGGCAGCCACGCTACCGTTTCCTCATCGCCGAGCAGGCCGGGCTTCCCGTCGGGCTCGCCATTCTTATGCAGGCTGAAACCGCCAAAGTCGCCTTACTCGAATATCTCGCGGTTCAGCCGGAATCCCGTGGCCACGGCATCGGTCGCTGGCTGCTGCTGCAGGTCCTGCATTCCGTCGACACAACGACATGCCCGCTGCTGATCGAGACAGAGTCTGACCGCGAGCACTCACCTGATCAGGCGCTTCGTCAACGCCGCAAGCAGTTCTACCGTGCTGCCGGAGCCCGTGAAGTGATCGGTCTCCGCTATCTCATGCCGGCAGTCTCCACCCTGCTGCCTCCGCCGATGCAGCTTATGCTCTTCGCCCAGCCCATGCCCGCCTCGCTCCCGAAACAACGCTTGCACCCGTGGCTCGCCGCCCTCTACAGCGAGGTCTACCGCCAGCCGCCCAACGATTCGCGTCTCGCCGAGATGCTGCGAGATCTGCCCGAAGCCATCCTCATCACCTAGGCTCGCGAAACTTTCTCGCCGCCCGTCGCGTCCCCTCGAAACCGAAAGATCTATCTCTCGTTCACCCCGGACCGCGGCTTCCGCTATCCTCCGTGTATCGACACATCCTCACCCAGGCCTCTTCCAAGGAGTCTCATGCGTTCTTCTCTCCCTGCCTGTCTGCTCGCCCTGGCCGCGCCGCTGTGCGTGACCGCCCACGGCGTAGCGCAGGACGTCTCTCAAAGCCAGCTGCCGGACTCAAACGGCTCCATCGCCGTCTCGTTTGCCCCCAATACCCTCACAGACACCGCCGCCGGCCCGACCCGGCCGAAAAACCCCATCTCGATGGACCTCTCCGCCATCGACAAGACCGTAAACCCCTGCAACGACTTCTACACCTATGTCTGCGGCAACTGGAACAAGGCCAACCCCCTCACCCCGCAATACGCCCGCTACGGTCGCTTCAACGAGCTCGGCGAACGGAACAACTACCTGCTCTACACCGACCTGAAAAAGGCCGCCGACGCCCCCCAAACGCCCCTGCAAAAGAAATATGGTGACTTCTTCGCCTCCTGCATGAACGTCGATCAGGCAGACAAGCTCGGCACCCAGCCCATCCAGCCCGAGCTCGCCGTCATCGACAGCCTCAAAAGCACGGGCGATCTGGCCACCGTCAACATAGAGTTCTCCAAGCGCTTCGGCGGCCTGGAGCTGCTCGGCGTCGGCGTCCAGCAGGATCAGGCGGACGCCACCAGGCAGATTCTCACCACCGGCCAGGGCGGCCTCACCCTGCCCGATCGCGACTACTACCTCAACCCCGCGCCCCGCTTCGCCAAGCTCCGCGACGCCTACCTCGCCAACCTCAAGGCCACCTTCGTCCTGCTCGGCGACACCCCGGACCAGGCCGCCGCCGAAGCCGCCGCGGTCATGACCATAGAAACCGCGCTCGCCAAAGGCTCCATGGACCGCGTTGAAATGCGCGACCCCGCCAAGCGCTACCACATCATGACCGTCGCCGAGGTCGGAGCCCTCACCCCCGCCTATCACTGGAAGACGTATCTCGACGGCATCGGCGTCGGCACCACCCCCAGCCTCAACGTCATGTCGCCCGACTTCGAAAAAACCGTCAATACCGAGCTCGAAACCGAATCCGTTGCCGCCTGGAAGAGCTATCTCCGCTGGCACGCCGTCCACAGCGCCGCACCCTTCCTCTCCCAGGCCTTCGTGGACACCAGCTTCGACTTCTTCAACAAAACCCTGAACGGCCAAACCGAGGAGCAGCCCCGCTGGAAGCGCTGCACCGCCCTCACCGACCGCGCGCTCGGCGAAGCCGTCGGCCAGGACTGGGTCCGCGAAAACTTCCCGTCGGGTGCCAAGGACAACATGGAAAAGCTCGTCGCCGCGCTCGAAAAAGCGCTCGGCCAAGACATCGGGCAGCTCCCCTGGATGAGCCCCGACACCAAGGCCCAGGCCGAGCTCAAACTCGCCGCCATCCGCGACAAGATCGGCTACCCCAACCACTGGCGCGACTACAGCGCCCTCACCGTCAAACGCGACGACCTCGTCGGCAACCTCGAGCGCTCCTCCGTCTTCGAGCGCAACCGCAATCTCGCTAAGCTCGGCAAGCCGGTCGACGAAACCGAATGGGGCATGACGCCGCCCACCGTCAACGCCTACTACTCGCCGCCGATGAACGACATCAACTTTCCCGCCGGCATCCTGCAGCCCCCGTTTTATGACTTTTCCAAGGACCCGGCGGTCAACTTCGGCGGCATCGGCGTCGTTATCGGCCACGAGATGACCCACGGCTTCGACGACCAGGGCTCCAAGTACGACCTCCACGGCAACGTCCGCGTCTGGTGGACCCCGGAAGACCTCGCCAAGTTCAAGGACCGCACCGAGTGCGAGGCCAAGGAGTACGACGGCTTCCAGGTCGCCCCCGGCCAAAATGAAAATGGCCACCTCACCCTGGGTGAAAACACCGCCGACAACGGCGGCATCCGCATCGCCTACCAGGCCCTGCTCAACACCCTCGCCGCCCAAAACGCCTCGACAACGGCGGAACGGGACGGCTACACCCCCGCGCAGCGCTTCTTCATCAGCTTCGGCCAGGTCTGGTGCGAAAACCAGACCGAACAATCCGCCGTAAACCGAGCCAAAACCGACCCCCACAGCTCCGGCGAATGGCGCGTCAAGGGCACCGTCCAGAACTTCCCCGAGTTCGGCAAAGCCTTCGGCTGCCACCCCGGCCAACCCATGATGCCCACCGACGGCGGCTGCCGCGTCTGGTAATACCTCTCCACCGTAGTTACCTATAAAGCCCCGGGCACAGCGCCCGGGGTTCTTGTCTGCGTCTATGGTCAGGATCTCCTCTTGACCATAGCTGGTGCCCACCACTCCGATCATCGCCAGATGATTAGCGAATGTGAATATCTGCCGAAGATGCAGGTGGTTTTGTTCCATTTTCCATAGTGGCATGACACAAAAGTCGCTTATCGCTGCTAAATCGTTACAGGCAAGCTGTTAGACTTTGGCACTCGACGTGCAGGACACCAAGAAGCTGCATACCCCGCACCAACTCTTTGGAGAACTGAATGAACTTTGGGTCGAAGCGACGCACTGCTGCCCTTGTACTCTCACTGTCGGCCTCGGCTGGCTTACCTTCAGCCGTTTCAGCGCAGGGCATCATTACCGGCACTATCACGGGCACCGTGGCCGATCCTGACGGCGCGGTTCTCCCCGGGGCGAACATTTCGATCACCAACACGGCTACCGGTGTCACGCTCAAAACGCAGGCCAAATCGGACGGAGCCTTCGCTGTCGTTAACGTCCCTGTAGGCCGGTACACCGTCACCATCACGAGCAGCAACTTCGCTCTATTCAAGCTGGAAAATGTTGAAGTCGATGCCAACCGCACCCAGGCACTCGGCACCGAGAAACTCAATACCAGCGGCCAGGCCGAAACTGTCGAGGTTTCCGCCGCCAGCAATCTGCTGGAAACCACCGAGTCCCAGG
>CAXTBJ010000028.1:36643-42435 GCA_964242585.1 uncultured Bryocella sp. | reverse complement strand
GTCACCACCTGCGAGACTACTCCCGGCACTGGATTCGCCTGGGCCGCGGTCTCAAATCCACCCCGCAAATCTTTCACGTCAACTGGTTCCGCAAGGACGCCCCGAAGAACGGCGAGCCGGCACGCTTTCTTTGGCCCGGCTTCGGCGAAAACCTGCGCGTCCTCGCCTGGATCGTCGACCGTGTCCGCGGCCGCGTCCCGGCACGCGAAACCCCCATCGGCTGGACACCCTTCTACGACGATCTCTGCTGGGACGGTCTCGCCTTTCCGCGCCAAACCTTCGACACCCTGGAAGCCGTCGATCCTGAAGCCTGGAAGGACGAAGCCATGGGCCACGAGCGCCTCTTTATCCAGCTTCATGGCCACCTGCCCCCGGAGATGGTCTATGAGCGCGAGTTGCTGATCTGCCGTCTGTAACCGCACCATCATCTCGGCCCGAACTCAGAGGGAACCGGGATGAATCGGCAGGTTACCTTCACTCAGGATGTCGAGGTACGTCTTATAGCGCAGCAGGTCCGTCAACGTGGACTGGGTACCCTCAATCTGCAAGGACAGAACGGCTTCCTTGCGCACATACATGTACAGAAAGAGCTCATGCGACGGCAGCAGAACGCTGACCCGTCCAAAGCCCCAACGCCCGGTCGGCGGCGCTCAGGGGGCCGAGTAAGGACAGGAGGTCGATCGGCGGATCGGGCGGCAGAGACGGCGGAAGCAAGGCCCGCACCGTCTCTCCACCGGCGCTCGTTTCGACATACCGGCCCAGCCTGGAACGATGCACCCGCTTTCCCATGGACCGACTCTGCTGTTTAACTAAACGCCGAAATCTTTAATTAGCCAGCCGGCTAGTTAAACCCATTTAGATAAGCCCACGCCTTCATTGAAGACTGCTTACGATCAAGCCTCGAAAAAACCTATAAAAAAGGACCCTGTTGCACTGGCCATACTCCTCCCATTCCGGCCATCCTAGCCTGCGGACATCCTAGTCTGTTAGCTAGCCTGAATCTGCTCCAAAATGCCGTCCCAAAGCGCCAGGCGAGCCTTGATCGCGTTCTCCGCTGCGGTTGCCGCCTCGTCCCAGAGCCCGGGGTCTGTCCCGCACAGATCGGCGACCATGCGCAGCGAAAGCGGCCCATGCTCCTCACCGTCCACCTCGATGTGCCGCTCCAGATACCACACAAACTGGCTCAGATCGCCGCCCATCCGGTGGTTCAGGTCGCGTACCAGCGAGCGAAACATGCCCGGAATGGCATCTTCGCGGCCGAAGGTAAAGGCCGCTGCCTGTGCCGCCGGCGAACCCTCGCGAATGACACGGAAGGTCGTCTCCATGAACCGTTGCGCGGCCCGCGGCACCCCGCGCACCACCATCCAGGACTCCCAGGGCATGAACCTCGCTCCATTCCCAAACCTATTGCCGCCCCCGTGGCTCTCCTCGCCCTCATCCTCACCGCGCGCGGCCGCACTCGCGTGAATCAAGCCGCGAATGGCCGCCGTGCTCGCGCCGGCACGCTCCATCGCCTCCAGGTACAGCTCGAAGTGACTCGCCGGCCGGCCCTCATACTCATCCGACTCCTCCCCCAGCACAATCTCATTGATAAAACGCCGGCTCGCCGGAAACGGCGTCGGCACCCAGGGCACCTCCACGCAGGTCAGCTGCCGCTGCAGCGACTTCAATAAACTCATAAAGTCCCACACGGCATACACATGCGACTCCATGAACAGGCGCAGATGCGCCGTCGTCCGGATGCTCGGGTACAGCGGGTGCGCCGCCAGCTGCTCGCGTAACGGGCCAAGACGGCCCTCGATCGCTTCAATAGAGTTGCTTGGGAGAAGGGCAGCGCTCATCATGAATAGGTTAGAGGCTCCGTAACGCCAGAGGAAGCGATCTTTGGTAACCGGCTTTCGATCTCCTCGCGGAATCGCCCCTTCGCTTCGCGCCGGAGAGGAACCACGGGAGTCAACACGCCATAAAGCGTCACTTGAGGCCTCCGGTGGACGCAGCCATCCCGCGCCCCTTCGGCGACAATGGAAAAGGGTCCATTCCGCCCCATTTGCCATGACCCTTCGCCAGGCCCTCGCGCTCGCCGCAGAACGGATCGATCGCCGCGATGCCGACCTTCTCTTGGCCCATATCCTTCGGCGAGACCGCGCCTTTTTGCGTGCCCACCCTGAAGACAGTCTCACCGAGGCGGAGCACACGGCGTACCTCGCCGCAGTCGATGCACGGCACGGCCATAAACCCCTGCAATACATCACAGGGCACCAGGAGTTCTACGGTCTGGACCTGCAGCTTTCCCCGGCTACGCTGATTCCCCGTCCCGAAACCGAGATCCTGGTCGAGGCGGTGCTCGATTGGGCGAGGTCGCTCGCTTTGAAACCGCTCGCTTTACAACCGCAGGCCCCGCACCGCCTGCGCATAGCGGACGTGGGTACCGGTACGGGCGCGATCGCCCTCGCACTCGCCATGCACCTGGGCCATGGTTTTCGCCGGCCATGGCAAGACATCTGGATCGACGCGCTCGACCTGTCGCCGGCCGTCCGCCCGGTTGTGGAAGAAAACACCCGTCGCCTGGGCTTATCCGGGCAGGTCCATTTCGCCGAGTCCGATCTGCTCGCGGCGCTCGGTCCGCAACTCGCGGCCGGTCTGCGCCTCGATGCCGTCGTCTCGAACCCGCCCTACATCCCGGAGGGCGACGCCTCGACCCTTAAGCCCGAGGTCCGCGACTTCGAACCCCACACCGCCCTATTTGCCGGGCCCGACGGCCTCGCCATATATCGCCAGCTCATTCCGCAGGCGGCCGGGGCCCTGCGCCGGAACGGACTCTTAGCGCTGGAGTTCGGCTTCGGCCAGCAAACCGCAATCCAAACCCTGCTCCAGGGCTGGAACGATGTCTGCTTTCTGGACGATCTCGCCGGCATCCCCCGCGTGGCGCTCGCCCTCCGCGCCTGAACCTCCCCATGCCGAAATCTCCGCTACGAAGCTCACATCACGGGGCTCCACGCGCCCTGTCGCCGATCACCTCCAGGTGAATCTGCCACACCGAGCCGACCGCCAGCAGCAGGGCCAGCGCCGACTCCGCCAAAGCCACCGGCAGGTCGCGCCCCGCCCACCTTGCTCCCCGGGCCCGCAATGCGTAGCCGCCCCACGTGCCGATCGCCGCGCCCACCACACCGGCGAGAACGCCACCGGCTACCGGCTGCAGAATGGCCGCCGCCGCCAACGCGCCCACGATGGCGCCGAAGACCAGCCGGGCCGCCGCCGGGCCGGGCGCGTTGCGGTTCGGCGTGTTCGGCAGCGTGTCGCCGAAGTACTCCCCCAGCGCAAATGCCGTGAACACAATCGCGGAGACCAGGTAGGTCGTCCAGATCGCCCAGCCGCGCTCCGGCAGCCACGCCAGCCACGCCGCCCAGCACACCACGGCGATGCCCGTCATGGTGCGCATCCCGGTAACTACCCCCAGCAAAATGATCCAGTTCATGCCCGCGCCTTCCTCTACTCTCTACGCGCTTGCCGGACCTATGGATGGGTGCTCCGCCATAGGAGGGCCTCCGCCAAGCGATGCGAGCGCCGTCCATCTGCCGTTCACCTCTCTATTCGATCTCCTGTTCAACTGTTCTTTTCGACTCAACGGGCCAGCAAGGCCTCCGGCTCCTCGGCCCGCAGGAAGTCGTACAGCGGAAACGCATCGGCCAGCTCATGCACACGGCTCCGTACCCTCAGCAGACGGCCCTCGTCGTTAGAATGGGCGAGCACCTCGGCGATCCAGGCGGCGATTCTGCGCATCTCCGGTTCGCGCATCCCGCGGGTTGTCAGCGCCGGCGTGCCCAGGCGAATCCCCGAAGGCTTCAAAGGCGGGTTCGTGTCATAGGGAATGGCGTTCTTGTTGGCCGTAATGCCCGCCAGCCCCAGGGCGTGCTCCGCCTCCGAGCCCAAGATGCCCGCTCCCTTCGCAAATACATCCACCAGCACCACATGGGTGTCCGTACCGCCCGAGATCACCCGGAAGTCATGCCCCATCAGCGCCTCGGCCAGCGCCTTGGCGTTGGCGACCACCTGCGCGGCATAGGTGCGGAACTCCGGCTCGAGCGCCTCGCGGAAGGCCACCGCCTTGGCCGCGATCACGTGCATCAGCGGTCCGCCCTGCTGCCCCGGAAACACGCTGCGGTCTACGCTGGCCGCAAGCTCCCCGGTGCTCAAAATCAGCCCCGACCGCGGTCCGCGCAGCGTCTTATGCGTCGTGGTCGTAACAAGGTGCGCGTGCGGTACCGGCGAGGGGTGTGCGCCGCCCGCCACCAGCCCCGCGAAGTGCGCCATATCGATTAGCAGCTTGGCCCCGATCTTGTCCGCGATCCCCCGCATACGCGGGAAGTCGAACTGCCGCGGGTATGCCGAGCCGCCGCCGATCAGCAGCTTGGGCCGCTCGGTCGTGGCAATCGCTTCCAGCTCGTCATAGTCGATCGTTTCGGTGTCGGGCCGCACCCGGTAGCTCGCCACGCGGTACAGCTTGCCTGAAAAACTCAGCTTGTGGCCATGGGTCAGGTGGCCGCCGTGCGCCAGATCGAGCCCCAGGATGCCGTCGCCGGGCTGGATCACGGCCACATACGCCGCCGCGTTGGCTTGCGAGCCGGAGTGAGGCTGCACATTGGCATGTTCGGCGCCGAACAGCTGTTTCGCGCGGTCGCGCGCCAGCGTTTCCACCACATCGGCGAACTCGCACCCGCCGTAGTACCGCTTCCCCGGGTAGCCCTCCGCGTATTTATTCGTGAACACGGAGCCGGTGGCCTCCAGCACGGCGCGGGAGACGAAATTTTCGCTGGCAATCATCTCCAGCCCGCCATGCTGCCGCAGCACCTCCGCCTGGAGGGTGTGCGCGATCTCCGGATCGCTCTGTTCTAGGGTCGCTGCGAGGTCGATGGGCATACTCCCAGTGTACCGCGCAGGCCCTCGCTCGGCCCCGAGGTGGGATTCCATATGCCTCAAAACAGGACACAGGCGACCCATCGGTGGTATGGCGTCTTCCGGCGCTGGGGCCGATCTTGAAGGGGAACCAAGAAGAGCACCCGACTCGCACGGTGCCCTTCCTGGCGCTGTCACGCCGTGGGCAACCGATGCCGGCGGGGCAGGGAGGAAACGGTCTTGGCAGCTCGTGTGATCTCGTTCCAATCCGCTCTGGCTCCGGCTCCCCAGCGCGTACCGGCGGTGGGTAACGCCTATGGCTCCCTTCGATTCGCCTCCACGCGACAACGCCCCTCCCATTCCTATAAGGTGCTCCCCATGTCCAGGCCCCGTCAGCGTCTCGCCGCAGCGGATTCCGTCGCCTCCACCCGCGCCGTGCCGTCTCCGTCGGTTGCGGGACCGTCCCTCGTGGAGCCCTCCATGCTGGCCAAGGTACAGGCCGAGTTGGCCGACCGGTACGTCGAGGTCGAAATCGAGGGCCTGACGCTCAAGCGTCTCGGCTGCATCTATGTGGCCGCCGCGCGGCAAACCAAATTTCGCATGCTGGAAGGCGTGCGCTCGTTCTTCCATCTCAACCCCGCGCATTAACCAATCCCGCCTCCCAGCCGCCGGAACCACATCGGCGGCTCCCACCTGACCAAGGCCTCCGCGCGTTCCCGCTTGCAGTACCGCAGGGAACGGGAGGCCTTCCCGCCTTTGCCGTCGCTTTCCCCTTCTTCATTCCCAAAGGGAATCTGCTGTTGCCTTGCCTTTCTCGCTGTCATTCCCGAAGAGACCTGCTGTTGCCCTTGCTTTTCTTTCTGTCATTCCCTAAGGGAACCTGCTGTTGCCTTGCTCTT
>CAXTBJ010000028.1:31317-36543 GCA_964242585.1 uncultured Bryocella sp. | reverse complement strand
GCCCTTGCTTTTCTTTCTGTCATTCCCTAAGGGAACCTGCTGTTGCCTTGCTCTTTTGCTGTCATTCCCGAAGGGAATCTGCGTTCTGACGACGAGCACGGTACCAATCACCGAAAACAGAACAAGCCCCACCCGAGAAAGACTGTAGGTTGCTCCTCAATCTCTTCCACAGAACCGCTACCGAAGCTCCCGCAGCCGCCGAAACTCCCGCCACACAAATGACCCCAGATACCACCCGTCGATGTACTTGTACGGCGTCTCGCCCGTTGTATAGTGCCCGCAGGGCAGCACCTTGGCGACATGCGCAATGCCGTGTTCCCCCAACGCCCGCAACACCGCCAGCGAACCCGTAAGCGGAAAGGTGAGATCGTAGGGCGCGTAGACCACCAAAGTGTTACGCCCACTCGCCTCCCCTGTCGCCGCGAACCGGTCAATAAAGCTGGCCGGGCTGATGCAGGCAAAGATCGCCCGCGCCGTCTCCTGATCGAGGCCTGCCCTGACCAGCGCCGCACGGATGTGCCGCGTGCTCTGCCCCTCCCACACCACATCGCCGAAGGACATGGACACATGGTTGAACGCGCACAATCGCAGCCGCGGGTCCATCGCCGCGGCTAGAAACCCATAGCAGGAGCCCAGGCTCGTGCCCAGGATGCCGATCTGCTCAAAACCCTGCGCCTCGAGCCAATCGCAGCAGGAGCGGATATCCGCCACGGCCTGCCGCGCGGCCTCGATCGTGCGCCCCACGTTCGCGCTCACCGCATAGTCCGAGCGCTCCAACTCCGCCGGCCGGCGCACATCGTGATAGGGCTTCGATAACCGCAGGCTGCTCACACCGAACCTTGCAAACATCTCACAGAGGGCATTGTGGGAGAAGGCGTCGGCGTTCCACTGCGGCAGCACGATCATCGCCTGCCGTGGCCCCGCGCTGCCGTCCCTGCGGCGCTTCGGCTCCGCCGGGTACCAGCGCGCGTTGGGACGGTTGTTCTCCTCATAGGGCGTCCGCACGGGTGAGGTAAAGCGCAGAAACTGCGCACGGCGCAGCTCCCCGGTCTCGGCCCGGCGGTGCCACTCGCGTTCTTCGGCCAGCGTCTCCGGCCGCACATTGGTGGGGTACAGCGCCGGGTGCCGCGCCTCCAGGGTGAAATCGCTTGGCGTGCGGTAACGAAATAAGCGCTCGGGGTCGGCGACCAACTCGCGGTTCAGTTGCGCCATGGCCTCGGCGGCGGTAGCCTCGCGGCGCTCGACGCGCGCCGCGGCCACTGTGCCGCACACGTCGGCCAGGTGCTCGAAACCCCACTCCAGCGTGCGTTCCACGCGGTTCTCGTCGCGCATGGTCAGCGCGGTCTCCCAGGCGTACATCCAGCGGGCATACAGCTGTGAAACCATTCTTAAAGTGTACCGTCCGGTGCCGGTTGCAGCCGTCGATGACCGCGCAGACCGCACAGGATCTCGTACGGGATCGTCCGGGCCCAGCGTGCATGGTCCGCCGCCGTGACGCCCTCGCCCAGCAGGGCGGCCTCCGTCCCAACCGCGACGGGCAGGCCCAGGGCGGCGTGTTCGGTCACGTCCACCACCGTCAGGTTCATGGACACGCGGCCCGCGACCGGTGCGCGCACGCCCGCGACGGTCACCCAGCCATCACCCACGCCGCTTGAAGCCTCACGCCGGAACCCATCCGCATAGCCGATCGGCAAAAGCGCCAGCCGCATTGGCCGCTCGGCGACGAAGCTCGCGCCGTAGCCCACCGTGTCGCCGACGCCGACCTCCCGCAGCCCAACTACGCACGCCGTCCAACGCGCCACCGGCTGCAGGCGCCCGCGCAGCCTGCCGCCTGGCCAAACTTGGTGAAGGGATGTCCCGTCCGACGCCGTCTCGCGCAGCGGCAAGCCGTATCCATACAGTGCCAGTCCAGGCCGCACCATCGCCCGCGCCCCCATCCGCTCCGCCTCCGCGCGCACCCAGGCCAGCGACGACCCCTCCTCCACCGCCGACGAGTTCCCCAGGTGCACAAATCGCGGCCGCACCCCGGCTGCCTCCACCTGCCGCAGCGCCATCCCAAACCGCTCGCACTGGGCCGCGGTGACCGTCGAATCCACCACCTCCGACGAGCTCAGATGGCTGAACACACCCTCGCACCGCACCGCCGGCGACCGCGCCAGCCGTTCGAGCACCGCGGCCAAAGCCGGACCCGCCGCCACGCCCTGCCGCGCCATCCCGGAATCGATCTCCAGGTGCACCGCCACCCCCTGCCGCAGCGCCGCCGGCCGTCGCGCGGCAGCCCGTTCCAGCGCGTCGATGTGTTCAACGGTCCAGATCACCGGCGTCAGCCGCGCGGCCACGATCTCGGTTGCCTCGGCCGGCTCAAAGCCGCACATCACCACGACATGGGTCGCCTCTAATCCATCACGGCCATCATGGCCATCACCCGCTGCCCGGAGCGCCTCGCGCACCCGCCGGCCCTCTTCGGCGTCGGCCACACCCAGCCAGCGCACACCGGCCGCGCGCAACACCGGGGCGCACAGCGCCGCACCATGCCCATAGGCATCGGCTTTGACGACCCCGAGCAGCTCAAAATCCGGCCCCACGGTCTCCCGAAGCACGGCCACATTGCCCACCAACCGCTCGCCCGAGATCTCAATGACACTCTTCAATGCTTTGGCCCGCTCCCCGCCGTCACCCGCCCCAGATCACCGAGCCCGGGCACCTACCCAGAAAACGTTATCAGGTGGCGTGTCGGCTGGCTCAACGGAGCGCCTCAACCGAGCCCCGGGAGGTGTATAGTCTCCGCGATGCCGTCTCTCTTCCGACACCTCGCGGTCTGTCTCCTGGCCGCCTCCGGCGCCGCGGCCGCCGTCCGCGCGCAGCAGGCAAGCGCAGTCGCCGCCACGCCGCCCCTGGGCTGGAACAGCTGGGACAGCTACGGCCTTGCCATCAACGAGGCCCAGTTCCGCGCCAACGTGGACGTGCTTCGTGCGAAGCTGGAGCCGTTCGGCTGGCAGTACGCCGTCATCGACGAGGGCTGGTTTCTTGAAAACCCGGCGGATCGCGCCACACCCGCCAAACTCGTCTATGCGCTCGACGCCCATGGTCGCTACGTGCCTGTTCCCTCGCGATTTCCATCCGCCGGCAAACCTCCCTCCCAGGCGTCGATCGCCGCACCCGGCCATATGCAACCGGCCATTATGGAGGAGACCAGCTTCACCGCGCTCGGCACGTGGGTACACGCGCAAGGGCTCAAATTCGGCATTCACATTGTGCGCGGCATCCCGCGCGCCGCCACTGACCGCAATCTGCCCATCGCCGGCTCCTCCTTCCATGCGCGCGATGCGGCTGACATCACCGACGCCTGCCCCTGGGACCCCACCAACTGGGGTGTGGAAGACAACGCCGCCGGCCAGGCCTGGTACGACGGCCTCCTCGAGCAGTACGCCGGCTGGGGTGTCGATTACCTCAAGGTCGACTGCATCGCCGATCACCCCTACAAGCTCTCCGAAATCCGGCAGATTCGCCGCGCCATCGACAAAACCGGGCGCCCTATCGTGCTGAGTCTCTCCCCCGGGCCGACCGATCTGGCCCACGCCGCCGAGGTCGCCGCCCTCAGCAACATGTGGCGCATCTCCGATGACGTATGGGACTACTGGCAGCCCGCCCCCGGCCAAACCGCGGCCTCGCCCCAGTCCGTGCTCGCCCAGATGCCGCTCCTAGCCGCCTGGGAGCCCTACGCCAAACCCGGGGACTGGCCGGATGCCGACATGCTCCCCGTGGGCGAGCTGAGGCCCACACCCGGTTCCGAAACCGCTCGCACCTCGCGCCTGACGCCGGTAGAACAGCGCACGATGATCACACTTTGGGCCATCGCGCGCAGCCCGCTCATCCTGGGGGCCAATCTCACGCTGCTGGACGCGCCGACCCTCGCGCTGCTCACCAACCGCGACGTGCTGCGCGTCAACCAGACCTCCACGCACAGCGCCGAGGTCCTGCGCGAGGGCAACTTCGTCGCCTGGCGAGCGGACCTGCCCGGCGGCGACAAGGCCATCGCCGTCATCAACACCGGGGACACGGACACCACGCCCACCCTGCAGCTCGCCTCCTTCGGCACCGATCTAGCCAACCGCGACTGGAGCGTCCGCGAGGTCTGGACCGGCGGCGCGCCGATCACCGGCCGCGAGTTCCTGGAGCGCATCCCCGCCCACGGCTGCGTCCTTCTCCTGCTCCACTGAAGCTCTTCTCTATTAATAGCTGTGCTTCACTAAAGCTGTGCTTCACTAAAGCTGTGCTTCACTAAAGCCGGGCTTCACTAAAGCCGGGCTTCACTAAAGCCGGGCTTCACTAAAGCCGGGCTCCACTGAAATCCGACAGCGAACCCATAAGTTTCCCCACAGGTCACCTCGGGTCTTACCGACGTGACCTTTTGCTCCCCGCCAAGCCTCCCTACACTCACGGCATGGACGCGGTTGCCACCTCGGAGCCGGTCCCTCCGGGGGAGGGCCGCATGTTCGCACGACTCACACGCAAGACGATCTTCCGGTTCAAACAGCTGCATCTCGCGCGCGGGCTGTGCTTCCTGCGCAAGCTCTACTGGCGCACCCAGGGCATGCGGATCGGCCGCGGAGCGAAGTTTTCCTCATTGGAGGTCACCTGGCCGCACAAGGTCTCCCTCGGCCCCAACTGCAGCCTCGAACACGGCATCTATCTCAACGCCGCCGGCCCGTATAGCGAAGGCGTCAGCATTCAGCTGGGCGCGGGCTGCTTCATCGGCAACGGCTGCGAGTTCAACATCTCCCACCGCCTCACGATCGGCGAAAACGCCCTCATCGCCGCCGGCGCCCGCTTCATCGACCACAACCACGGCATTGCCCTGGGTGCGCCGATCAAGGGGCAGCCCGAGACTTCGGCCCCCATCACCGTGGGCCCGGATGTGTGGATCGGCGCCAACGCGTTGATCCTGCAAGGGGTCAGCATCGGGGAGGGTGCGGTCGTGGCCGCGGGCTCCGTGGTCACACGCTCCGTTCCGGCCTTCACGATAGTCGCCGGCGCACCCGCCCGGCCGGTGCGCGATCGGCGAGAGCCGCGGGGTACGGGCACGGAGCTCATCGCGAGCCTCACCAACGCCCTCACCGCAGCCCGCCCCGGCCACCCCCGCTCGAACTCTTCGCTCCTCACGGAGGTACGGAAGGCGGAGGTAGTGAATTAGCAGCCGTGAATAACGGCTGCTCTTCTTGTTGT
>CAXTBJ010000028.1:0-31217 GCA_964242585.1 uncultured Bryocella sp. | reverse complement strand
ATTCCCGCAGGGAATCTGCGTTTTGACGTGCCGCCTCGCCAACGGGTCCGCTACACACCAGCGCTAAACGTCGTAGATGACTCCATCGATCTTGACCTTGAAACACCGAAAGCAGTGAAGGATATGCCTGCCCGGCGCCAGCGTTGCAAGATCGAGTCTGCGCCAGCGATGCACCCCAACCCGGCATAACTATCCAAGTAAAATATCGGACTCATGCTCTCTATGTGGCCAGAGTTTTGCCATCCTCTTTGCAAGCTCGGAATGGAGTGAGGTATGGCGATGGAGCGTCATACCCTCCATGCTTGTATAACCCTTGCCATGCTGGCATAACCTTTTAGGTTGCGCAACAAACCGTTTGGAGGCGATCGGCGCTCAACGAGCTTCGGACTGGCCGAGCAGACTGATAAATACCACCTCTCCCGCCTCCGTTGCGTTCGTACGATCTTCGCCGTAGCATCGGGCTCAGCATGGCTGCCACCACCCCCAGCTCACCGCTCGCCAAACCCTCTCGGCGGCCCGCCGCACCGCACGGTCCCGGCACCGAGGCGGACCGCCTGGTCTCCGCAGGCGTCCTCGACGACGACGCCCAGTTCGAGCTCAAACTGCGCCCCACCCGGCTCAGCGAGTTCATCGGCCAGACCCGCGCCAAGGAACAGCTCGCCATCGCGATTGAGGCCGCCAGGGCCCGCGGCGAAGCGCTCGACCACGTGCTGCTCTCCGGCCCGCCGGGCCTGGGCAAGACCACGCTCGCCACCATCATCGCCAACGAGCTCGGCGTCGGCTACCAGCAGACCTCCGCGCCCGCGCTGCAGGTGCAGGGCGATGTCGCCGCTATCCTCACCAACGTCAAAAACCGCCAGGTGCTCTTCATCGACGAGATCCACCGCCTACAGCCGATCATGGAGGAGAAGCTCTACACCGCGCTTGAAGACTACAAGCTCGACATCATGATCGGCACCGGCCCCTCCGCGCGCATTCACGGCGTGCGGCTCGATCCGTTCACGCTGGTCGGCGCCACCACGCGCCCCGGTCTGCTCTCGTCGCCGCTGCGCGCGCGCTTCGGCATTCCGCTAAGGCTCGAGTTCTACACCACCGACGAGTTGCGCTTCATCGTCGAGCGCTCCGCCGAGGTCCTGGGCGTCGGCATCGACCGCGACGGCGCGGCCGAGATCGCCGTGCGCTCCCGCGGCACACCGCGCATCGCCAACCGTCTGCTGCGGCGCGTCCGCGACTTCGCCGAGGTGCGTGCGGCCGGTCACATCGACCTCCCCACCGCACAAAAAGCCCTCGACATGCTCGACATCGACGCCCACGGCTTCGACGAGCTCGACCGCCGCCTGCTCCGCACCATCATCGAGAACTACGACGGCGGCCCGGTCGGCCTCAACACCCTCGCCGCCGCGCTCGCCGAGGAGGAAGACGCGCTTGAAGCCGTCTACGAGCCCTTTCTCATCCAGATCGGCTTCCTTGCCCGCACCCCTCGCGGCCGCATCGCCACAAAACTCGCCTACGCCCACCTGGGCCTCGCCATGCCCACCCGCCAGGCCGTGCCGCTGCTGACGCCAAACCTCTTCGAATAGCTGGAAAGCTCCAGTATTTGAAGCAAAATAGCTGATGCCCGAGAGGCATTCCGCCCTGTTCTCTACCCCGTCGGCGAATCCGCTCGGGGGGCCGCGAGCGTAGCCGCATCCTACGCTCATGTGTTTTTCGGCGACCGCCAACTTCGTCGGCAGCACGGCCCTGGGTGTTCTCGGCGTCGCTACCCTGCGCGAGGTCAGGCACCGCCGTGAGCTGCTCTTTGCCGCCGTACCGCTGCTTTTTGCCGTGCACCAGTTTACCGAGGGCTTCGTTTGGCTGGGACTGGACGGCCGTCTCTCCCCGGCGGTCACGCACGATGCCGGCGCGGCCTTTATGCTCTACGCCCAGGGCCTGCTGCCGTTACTGCTGCCCCTGGGCATTCTGCTCTTTGAGCCGACGGTACAGCGCCGGCGTTTGATGCTGCCCTTTGCCGTTGTGGGCGGCGGCCTTGCCCTATACGTCCTGTGGGCGCTGACTGCATTTCCCACGCAGGTCTACGTCAAGGACAACAGCATCGTCTACCTCAATCCGGCGACGAACGATCTCACGGTGGCGATCCTGTACATCATCGTGACCTGCGGTGCCCTGTTCTTTTCACGCATTCGGCCGATGGTGATCTTTGGCATCGCGAACCTGATCATTCTGCTGATCACCATGCTGGTGAAGCGCTATGCCTTCACCTCGGTTTGGTGCGCCTATGCGGCCATTGCCAGCGTTCTGCTGTGGTTCGGTCTGCGGCATACGCAGCCGGAGAGGCCCTACACATATGCCGAATGGATCTAGGGCGTGAGTTCCTGAAGGAGTTCACGGTAAAGAACGTTAAAAACGATACAGAGCCGTAAAGATCAGGTGCCCCTCGCCCCGGGCACCCGATCGATACAGCGGACGATCAATACGGCCCAGGTCCGTACATGTGCCGGACGGCCACGGCGTACCCTCGCCGGAAACCGTCGCGATAGTCGCGGCGATCGGGTGGTGCAATGAATTTAGGGTTGCGGTACTCGTCGCGATTGTTCACATCCGGCCGGCGATGGTTTTGGAAGTCTTTGCGCGCGCCCTCAACGCCGTCATGAAACCCGCGTTGTTGCGCGGCGCGAAACTCCGCAGGCGGCGCGTCCCAAGCCGGTCCTTGGCCGTAGCCCGGACCATAGCCAGCCGGCGGCTGGGGCGGTCCGTAGTACTGCGCCTCGGTCGCCGCACTGCCCAACATCGCGCACGCAAGCACCGCAGTTGCCCAATAGGTTGTCTTCATAGCCTTGCTCCTCAATCGAAATTGCATGGGTTTTTGGAGTGTGCCGGCACCCACCCTGTTGTCTGTTGAAACCCAGCCGTCGCCCGCAAGTTGCAGCTCTCGTGCGCTGCCGACTAAATTGAGCCGTCCGCAGGTAATCAGGTGGTGATTACTCCTATGTCATAGGAGAAAGGACGTTCTTGTGGAACAATCAGAGCGAATCTCACCAGAGTTGTATTCGGGACCTCGATGATCACGCTTCATGCCGTGTACGTGGTGACCCTTGTGTCCCAGGCGACCTCCGCTTCGGTTTTATTCCTGCTTGCCTGGGCCGACCGCCGTTCGCGCTGGCTTCTACCGCTGGCGACGGCTTGTGCTCTGCACGCAATAGCCATCTACCTCATGCCCCTGTGGCGAGGCACGGGACGCTGGTTGCCCCAGGCGCTCAGTTCCTCGGTCTTGATCGGGATGGTTTACCTGATTCACCTCGGGCTGCAATCCCTCATCACCCCGCGGCAACGCCGCTCGGCTCGTGTCCATGCCGTCATTGTCACGCTCATGCTGGTGGTGTTTGCGCTGGCGCCCCTCAAGCAGCTGTGGTCGCTCCAGACCGCGTGCATTGTCGCTATCTGCGTATTGGCCTGGACCGTACGCATTCTGTGGAAGGCGCGTCTGCGGGAGCTGCGCGTGCCGCTTCGCGCCACGGCTCTTCTGCTGCTCGCCGTTCTGGTCATCTTTCTTATCAGGCTGCCCCTGGAGGGAATGGTCCCGGCTCCGCCGCTGCTCCTGACGCTGCGAAAAACGACCATACTGCTCATCACATCCATGGCTTTTTCCTTTCTGGCGATCTACGTTGCCGAAACCAAGCGCCGGCTGGATCAGGAAAGCCGGCTGGATGCCTTGACCGGATTGCCCAATCGCCGTGCCATGGAGGAAAAGGCCGCACGGCTGGTGCAGCTGGCCGCGCGCAGGGAAAGGCCCTGCGGTCTGCTGATGATGGATCTGGACAACTTCAAGCAACTCAACGATGCCTGGGGCCACGGCATGGGCGACAAGGCCCTGCGCGCCACCGGCGACATCCTGCTCGCCGCGGCCCAGGGCAGCAGCCGTTGGGTGGTCGCGCGCATGGGCGGCGAGGAGTTCGCGATGCTGCTCTCCGGTTGCAGCGTCAACACGGCACATGCCTTGGCGGAGCGCCTGCGGGCCGAGGTGGCCGCGCTGCGCTTGAACGACGGCGACCGTACGCTGTCCTTCTCCGTGAGCATCGGCGTGGGTGCCCTGCACACCGGGGAGACCACCTGGACAGAGATGCTGCGGCGCGCCGACGTGGCGCTCTATCGGGCCAAGCGCGAAGGGCGAAACCGGGTGGTGCTCTGCACGGAAGCCGCTCTCCAAAAGGCCGCGGGGGAGATCAAAACGGGGAAGTTGAAGGCCTCAGAGAAGCGGCACGCCGCGGCCAAGCCGGAGGGAGCGGACAGGGGGGATCACAGGCACCGAGCCGCTCCCGCGCGTCCGGCCACGGCCGTCGAACGGGAATCTCGCGAGGCTACGGAGCGGACGAGTTCAAGCGAAATGCTGCGCTAAGCACGCCGCCGGCCTCCGCCAGCCGTGCCTCGGCCTCCGCGCGGGTCATCCCCAACCGCAGCATCACGACGGCGGTCTTCACACTATCCCCGGAGCGCGCCAGACCCTCCGTGGCGATGGCGCGATCGCAGCCCGTCGCCTCCACAAGGATGCGTTCCGCGCGGTCTGCCAGCTTGGCGTTGGTCGGCCGCACATTCACCATCAGGTTGCCGAAGGTCGCTCCCGTGCGCACCATCACGCCGGTCGACAGCATGTTCAGCACCAGCTTGGTCGCGGTCCCGGCCTTCATGCGGGTCGAGCCGGTCAGGACCTCCGGCCCCGTCGCCGGCGTGATGGCAATCTCCGCGGCCCCGGCGAGTGCGGAGCCCGGCACACAGCTCAACCCGACCGTCAGCGCCCCCAGACCCTTCGCATAAGCCATCGCCCCGAGCACATAGGGCGTCCGGCCACTCGCCGCAATACCGACCAGGGTGTCCGGGGTCGAGGCGGCCCCAATATCTCCCTGGCCGAACCCTGACGCCTCCAGATCCCGCGCCCCTTCCTCCGCCGAGTCCTCCGAGTGCTCGCTCGACAGCCGCAGCGCCCGGTCCCCGCCCGCGATCAGGCCCTGCACCAGCCCTGCATCGACCGAAAATGTCGGCGGGCACTCACTCGCATCCAGCACCCCCAACCGCCCACTGGTGCCCGCACCGAGGTAAAACAGCCGCCCCCCGCGCCGGAACCGCTCCGCGATGGCATCCACCGCCCGCGCGATTGCCGGCAACTCGGTCCGCACCGCCGCCGCCACCCGCGCATCTTCATCGTTGATGACGGTCAGCATCTCCACCGTGGAAAGCTCGTCAAGGTGCTCCGTCGCCGGATTGCGCATCTCCGTCAGCAGCGCCCCAAGCTCCTCCAGAGGCACGGGATTTGGAGTGGAAGAATGCGCGGAGGAGTCGGGAAATCTCATCCTTCAACGATATTCCAAGAATGTTCCAAGAGTATTCCAAGATACTTGCAGACCTTCCAGGGCCCATACAGACAATGTGGAGGGCTAGTTTTGCGTTCAGGGCGAACTAGCCGGTCATCGTTGAAGCTTTAACGCGAACTGAAGTACACGGGGAGCTTGCGCCTCCGTGATCTGCCCGAAGACAGGCGAGTTGATGTCGTCCACGGGCGTGATCAGGTTGACGTGGTTTGTTACGTTGAACGCCTCGGCCCGGAACTGCAGCTTCGTCTTCTCGCCGAGCGCGAAGTTCTTGTCGAGCGAGGCATCCAGGCTGCCGAATGCGGGGCCATCGACGCTATTGCGCTGCTCATCGCCGAACTGCCCGGCATTCGCGACCGGGTCCAGGCGGCGAAAGGCCGAGCGGGCGACCCACTGCGACACCGTGTGCGGGGCTCCCGCGTTCGGATTGCCGACGACATCGGGACGGTCGCCGAACATGCCGGAGACCCCGGGGTGCGGCGCCTGCAGCGACACGTTGGCCGAGTCGTAAACGGTAAAAGGCGTGCTGGAATTCACCGCCAGCAGGGCATTCACCTGCCAGCCATCCAGCACGGTGCGGGACAGCCCCGTGAGATTGCGCGCGAATGGAACCGCGTAGGTGACGCTCCCGGCGAACCTATGGCGCGCGTCGAAGAGCGACCGTCCGTACTCCCCCTTCAGATCAAGATTGTTCTGGGGCACGTCCAGCTCCCCAAGGTTCAGCCAGGGGGCCGGACCGGACATGTGGAGACTTGAGGAGTAATCCAGATCCTTCGAAAATGTGTAAGCGAGCGTGTAATTCAGGGCCGGCGTACCGCGCCGCGTGACAGAGACCTGCGCCGAGTGAAAGCTCGAGTTCGCATTGCCTTCCACCAGGCCGGCGGTGCCCAGCTTGCAGGTGCCGGCGGTCAGGGTGCAGCCGGAGTAGAGACGACGCCGGCCGGAGTTCGCGAGAGTAGCTCCCGGCTGATAGATCGCCGGATTGGCCTCCACCAGGCGCGGCAGGCGCGTGGCTTTTGCGCCGATGTAGCCGACGGACAGCAGCTGTCCACCCAGGCTCCGGTCGATCGTGAAATTCCAATCCTGCGTGTAGGGCGGCAGCAGATTGCGGTCGATGGTGAAGGTGGACGCGGGCAGAGCGATCTGACCGGGAGTGAACGGATTGACCACGGTCGCGAGCGGATTGGCGTAGTTGATCGTTCCCGTCAGCGTCCGGACCACCGTGTTGGGAAGTGCGGAGCTGGCACCGCGCATCGGCATCCCGACGCCGTTCAACAACTCGTCATAGAAGATGCCGTAGGCCGACCGAATCACGGTGCGGCTGTTGCCGGCGGGGTCCCAGGCGAACCCGACCCGCGGGGCAATATCGCCTCCAAAGACGGGAGCGATGGTGTCGGGTACGCCGGCATCGCCGGGGAACAGCAGACCCGTCGGAGCATTGGGATAGACGGTGGATTGCTGGCCTGGAGTGAAGGCCATCAAGCGATTGTGGATGTCTTTGAACGGCGTCGTGATCTCATAGCGCACGCCGTAATTCAAGGTAAGCTTCGGACCGAGGCGGTACTCATCCTGGGCATAGGCGCCCAGCTCCCATCCGCGCAGGTCACGGGTGAAGTCGCCGCCGGCCTGGGTGAAGATGTCCGGCTTACCCAGCAGGAAGTTGACCAGGGCATTATCGGTATAGCCCTGGACGGTAAAGCTGAAGGTGCCCGACGCGAAGTTTGCCTGATAGCCGTTGATCTGTGTTCGGCGAAACTGCGACCCGAAGCTGGTGACATGCTTGCCCTGCGTGTGCGCGAGATTGGTGCTGAGGGCATAGTCGTTCTGGACGGTGTCGCGCGGGTTGATGATCGGGTCCCCCACGTTGGAGTAGCCCTGCGTCATGATCAGCGGCGCGCCGGTTGCCTCAAGACGGGTGGACGCATAACCGAAGCCGAACGACTGGGGCGAGTTGCCGGAGAGATGCTTATCCAGCAGGATGTGGTTCTGGAAAAAGCTGAGATTCGCCGTCAGCACCGTTCGCGGAGAAAACGTGTGGGTCGCCGTCAGTCCGCCCAGATGCGTGTTGGTGTAGTAGCCGACGGGAAAGCCCGGCACATCGGCGCCGAGCTCCGAATACGGACTGAGCAGCGCCAAGGTGGAGTAGCTGTAGCGCGCGCTCAACACATCCGCGGTGCCGAGCAGCCAGTCCGCCTTGGCGCCACCCTGGTCGCTGTTATACCGGCTCGTGTTGGTCGTCTGCGCCAGGTGCGGATTCTCCGCCGTATTCGGGACCGGAAAATAGCTGAGATAGCGCGCGGTGATGGGACTGATCTGGCCGGCGAGCGAGCTGCCGTACGGCGTCCGGGTGGCGTTCAGCAGAATGGGCGCGTCTGCTGAGAAGTCGCCGGCGCGTTCCGCTACGGTCGGCACCACGACGCCGTGCGTGATGTCCTGAATGCTGCGGAGGCCTTCGTAATACACAAAGAAGTAGGCATGGTCGTGCACGAGCGGACCGCCTGCCGTGCCGCCGAACTGGTTCTGCTTGAGCGCCTCCTTCTTCGGGGCGAAGTAGTTGTTCGCATCCAGGGCGTCATTGCGGAAGAAGTCGTACAGGGTCTCATGGAAGGTGTTTGTGCCCGAGCGCGTAACGATGGTGGTAATCCCGCCGTTCGTTCCACCGAACTCGGCGGGGGCGGTTGTGGTGAGGATGCGAAATTCGGCAATGGCATCGGCGGGCGGCCGAAACGCATATCCGGCATCCAGACGATTGATGTCGCGCATCCCGTCCACAAGAAAATTATTCGATTCGGGACGCTGGCCGTTCACCTCATAGTTCTGGCCCGCACGCCGAAACCCGCCCTGCACCATCAGACCCGCCGAGGCCGGACGGACGCCGGGTTGCAGGATGCCGAGCTGAGCAAAGTTGCGGCCATTCAGCGGCAAGCTGCCGATCTCGCGTGCGCCCACCACCGCACCTTGCCCGATCTCGTTGGTTTGCAGGCGGGCGGCCTCGGCACTCACCTCGATGGTCTGCTGGGTGGAGGCCGGCACGAGCTGCACGGCGATCTGCGACTGGTTGCCGACGTCGAGATGCAGCCGTGCATTGACCCAGGTGGCAAAGTCGGCGGACCGCACCTCGACCCGGTAATCGCCGACGAACAGTTCCTGAAAGGAGAACTCCCCATGGCTGTCCGCGCGCTGTGCATGCTGCTGTGCGGTGTCGGTCGACGTAATCACGACCTCGGCGCCCGGCACCACAGCCTTGGTGCCATCCGTGACGACCCCACGCAAGGACGCCGTCGCGCTTTGACCGAGAGCTGCGCGCGGCAGCAGCAGCAACACCACCGCAATACCTGAACAGAGCAAACTACGCTTCATAAAACCTCAATACCGACCGGACGGGAAACTAGAGAAGGCTAACGGGTACCTCGTCCTCGCGCATCCATCGAAAGATGGAGCGGGATGCCCATCTCGGGCCCTAGTGGTTGGCCCGAGGTTCACGATCCGGGACATGCTGCCGGGGTGCAGAGCTGGATCAGGCGGCTCTCAAAGCTGAACTCAATTCACTCAATTCAACAAGCTCCGCCTGCGATCCAGACGTGGCCCAACCGTTACCCAGCGCCATCCGGCCTAGCTTTCCACACTCTTTAACGCACTACCAATGCCGCAGCCACGGCGCGAGCAGTGGAGCCAACAGCGCCGTCAACAGCCCATTCATCCCGATCGCCACCCCCGCAAACGCCGCCGCCACCGGATGTTGCGGAATCACCCGGGACGCCCCGATGCCGCTGCCCGCCGTGCCCGCCGCCAGTCCCCGCGCCGCGGGCTCCCGGATGCGCAGCAGCCCGAGCACCGGATCGATGCCCACCGCGACCAGAATGCCGCCTGCAATCGCCAGCACCGCCGTCAGCGACGGCAGGCCGCCCACCGTCTGCGCCACGCCGATCGCAATCGGTGTGGTAAGCGACTTGGGCAGCATGGAAAGCGCGATGATCTGGCTGCCGCCGCACAGCCGCACCAGCCCATAGCCGCTGACCGCCCCGACCAGCGCTCCCGTCACCAGCGCCAGCAGCGTAGGCCAAAGCCCGCGCCGCAGCTCCTCCAGCGAGCGCACCAGCGGCACCGCCAGGGCCACCGTCGCGGGACCCAGCAAAAAGTGGATGAACTGCGCACCGGAAAAGTACGACTCGTACGAAATGTGAGACATCCGCAGCACGACCCCGATGAGCACGATGGCGATCATCACGGGATTGGCCAACGGGCTCTGCAACCGCCGCTGCACGGCGACCCCGGCCAGGTACGCGCCGCACGTGAGCACCAGCGCAAACAGCGGCAGCACCCCCGGCGAAAGGCTCAGGTGATTGAAGGAGGGGATCGAGGGACTCAAAGACCTCAGAACCGCGGGCATCGGTATCAAGGCCATCACCGCTGCCCTGTCTCAACCGCCGTCTCAACCGTCGGCCGCGAACGCCGGGCCAGCCGCGTCTGGGCCAGGTGCATGGCAAACGCCGTCGCCACCAGCGTCAGCAGCGTGGAGCCCAGCAGCGCGACCGTGATCGGCAGCCACGCCGCCCGCAGCAGCGGCAGATTGGCCACGATGCCCACGCCGGCCGGTACAAACAGCAGCCCCAGCACGCCTAGCAGGCCGTCGGCCACGGTCTCGGTGCCCGCACCCGGGGCGCGCCGCCGGGCAATGTACCAGGTCGCCAGCAGCACCATGCCCAGCACCGGTCCCGGCACCGGGATGTGGGCAAAACGGCTCAGCGCCTCGCCCCCCAACTGAAACAGCAGCAACGCAAAGAATGAACGGACCACGGCCATGGCTCCACGCTACCACCGCGAACTAGGCCCTTCCGGCGGGACGACGGCACCGCATGTGAAACCATAGCCCCATGGCAGAAAGTGACAGTCAACGCTCCCTCACCGCCACCGTCGCCTGGCAGCATCGCGATTTCCGGCTCTACTCCGCCGCCCGCTTCCTCGGGGTCATGGGTTCGGAGGCCCAATCCGTCGGGGTCGCCTGGCAGATCTACCAGATCACGCACTCGGCGCTCGCGCTCGGCTACACCGGCCTCGCGCTCTTTCTACCGGGAATTTTATTTACCCTGCCCGCCGGCCACGTCGCCGACCTTTATGACCGCCGTTCGGTCATCCTGACCTGCTACACCCTGCAATTTTCGGCCACGCTGGCCCTGTTCCTGCTCACCCTGCACGGCATCGGCAGCGTGTGGTTCGTGTACGGGATCTTGTTCGTCATCGGCCTGGGCCGCTGCTTCTCCGGCCCGGCGGCCTCGGCGCTCGTGCCCACGCTCGTGCCCAAGGAGCACTTCGTCAACGCCGTGACCTGGGGCGCGAGCATCTTTCAGAGCGCCAATGCCGTCGGCCCCATGGTGGGCGGTCTGCTCTTCACAATCGCGCTCACGGGACGGCTCCGCGCCTTCACCGGCGCACCCATCGTGTACACCTTCACGCTCTGCTGCCTCGTCGCGTTTCTCGCGCTCGTGTCGGCGGTGCGCCCGCGCGGGGCCGCCGACAAGAAGGCCTTCACGCTCAAAACCATGCTCGCGGGCTTCCACTACGTCATGGGCACGCGGCTGCTGCTCGGCTCCATCTCGCTGGACCTCTTTGCCGTGCTGCTGGGCGGCGCGGTGAGTCTGCTGCCGATCTTTGCCTCAGACATCCTGCACCGCGGCGCGCACGCGTTGGGCCTCCTGCGTGCCATGCCCTCGATCGGCGCGCTGCTCGTCTCGCTCTCGCTCAGCGTCTTTCCCATCCGCCGCGACGCCGGCAAAACCATGCTGCTCTGCGTCGCCGGTTTCGGCGCGGCTACCGTCGTCTTCGGCCTCAGCCATAGCCTCTGGCTCAGCTGCCTGGCCTTATTCGTCACCGGCGCCACGGACATGGTCTCGGTCGTGGTGCGCTCCAGCATCCTGCAGCTTGCCACGCCGCCGGCCATGCGCGGCCGTGTCTCCAGCATCAATTGGCTCTTTCTCGGCGCCAGCAATGAGTTCGGCGAGTACGAAAGCGGCCTCACCGCCCACTGGTTCGGTGCCGTCCGCGCGGTGGTGCTCGGCGGCCTCGGCAGCCTCGCCGTCACCGGCCTGTGGAGCGTCTTCTTCCCCGCCCTGCGCCGCGCCGACAAGCTCACCGCCGAGGACCTCGTAGCCGCCGAACGCTCTCTGGCCACAAGTGAACCGGTCGACTAACGTCACTTCAACGTCACTTCAAAAATCACTCCAAAGCTAGATTCGCCTTTTGTCGTCATTCCCGAAGCCGGGGTCCCCCCATCGAGCGCCTTTGCTCGATGGGGTGGGAAGGAATCTGCGTTCCAGCCACGTCGCGTCAATGCCAGATACGCAAGCCGAACCGCAATGCCACTCCCGGACAAACACCAAGAAACATCCGCCGCTACAGCACCTTGTTCGCCGCGATCACCTGCTTGTAGTACTTCGCGCTCAGCTTCGGGATGCGTTGTTGCGTCTGGAAGTCCACATACACCACCCCAAAGCGCTTCTCATACCCATCGGCCCACTCATAGTTGTCCAGCAGGCTCCACAGAAAGTAGCCCTTCACCGGCACGCCCTCGCTTACGCCGCGCTGCAGCTGGCCCATGTAGTTGCGAAAGTACATCACGCGATCGGTGTCGTAGATCTGTCCGTCGGGCGCGATCCTGTCGTCGGAGGAGCAGCCGTTTTCCGTGATGTAGATCGCCTTCGGGTGCCACACATCGTTGGCCAGCTTCGGGCCCCAGTACAGCGCCTCCGGCCCGACGTGCAGCCACGGGCTGAACATGTGCGGAAACGACCCGGGCAGATGCACGACCGCGTAGCCCGCCTCGCTCGCATCCGCGCGCACATAGCTCGGCGTGTACACATTGATGCCGACAAAGTCCAACGGCGACGAGATCGCCTCCAGATCGCCCGCCTGCACCTGCGGGGCATTCGCGCCCATCCGCTTCAGGTAGCCCTCCGTATACCGGCCGCTCAGAATCACTCCCAGAATGCTGGCATTCTCCTCGCGCATGGCCTTGTGGGCCGCCTCTATATGCTCCGGCGTCTCAATCACCGGCACCGTGGAGCTGATGTTCTCCGCCAATCCCACCTGTGCTCGCGGCGCGCTGGCACGAATGGCGCGCACGGCCAGGCCATGGCCCAATACCGCATTGTGAAAGGTCTGCGCCAGCCGCTTGGGGCCAACCTGCAAACCCGGCGCGTGACTTCCGTTGCCGTAGCCGAGCGGCACAAAGGTACTGATCTCGTTGGTCGTCATGTAATGCTGCACATGATCGCCCAGCTTGCCCGCGAAGAATCCGGCATAATCCGCGAAGGCTTTGGACGTCTCGCGGTTCTCCCAGCCGCCGCGATCCTGCAAAGGCTGCGGCAGATCCCAGTGATAGAGCGTTGCATAGGGCTCCACGCCGCTCTCGCGCAGGGCCTCTGTCAAGCGCAGATAAAAATCGATGCCCGCCTGATTCGGCTGCCCCGTTCCGGTCGGAAAGATGCGGCTCCACGCGACCGAAAACCGGCAGGTCTTCAGCCCCATGTCCTTCATGATCGCGATATCGGACTTATAGCGATGATAAAAGTCATCAGCTACGTCACCCGTGTCGCCGTTGTGTGTTTTGCCGGGTGTGTGTGAAAAGGTATCCCAGATCGTCGGTCCGCGGCCGCCCTCGCGCGCCGCGCCCTCCACTTGGTAGCTGGCCGTCGCCGAGCCCCACAGAAAGCCCTGCGGAAAGCTGCGCGGCGCCAACCCCGTGGGTACCGCCTCCTGCGCCCCCGCCCCTGCCGTCATACCAAGCCCCGCAAGCGCCGTCACCCCGGGCAGCGAGAGCGCCGCCGCCGATCCACCCACCAGTTGCCCAAAGCCGCGTCGCGAAAGCCTGCTTGCCAAATTCCTTCTCCTCCGGATCGCCTTGCGACCCGTCGCGGGCACGCCGTTCTCACGGCATGGCCGCCCGCAGCAGACTACTGTATCCCGCCCTCCGTTGTCTGCGGTACGAAGGTACCCTTCGCCGGCGAGCACGCGCAGGCGCGCGGTTCAATACTGCCCATAGCGCCCCTTCACCGCATCCAGCAGCTTCTTCGAGTCATAGCCCACGCCATCCTTGAACACGATCTCCGTGTTCTCGATATCGGTGATCTTCGTGCTCGGATCGCCCTTCACCACCACCAGATCCGCGTTCTTCCCCTCTGCGATCGAGCCGATCGAAGCCTCACGCCCCAGATACACCGCCCCATTCAGTGTGGCGATTTTTATCGCCTCCATCGGCGAAAAGCCCGCATCCACCAGCAGCTCCACCTCGCGCTGATCGCCGTAGCCCGGCAGCACGCCGCCGTCGCCGGTGGGGTCCGGTCCGGCCAGCAGCAGCCCCCCGGCGGCCACGAACTCCCGCTCCAACGCCATGCCGTTGCGGAAGTTGGCTGCGCGGGCCTGACCTTGCGGCGTCGCCGCACGCATCAACTCGCCGTTGCGCGTCAATAGGTAGTCGTTGCGCGTCGCGGGCGTCATCGCGTCCAATACGCGCGGCTGCAGGCGCCCGTGCGTCGGATCGCTGCTTTCAAATACCGGCAGCGTGCTCGTCAGCGCCACATGGTGGTCCACCAGCAGCTTGATCAGCGCCGCGGCCTCGGGCGAGCCGGCCTTCATCGCCGCCAGCGTCGGATTACCCACCGTGCGCGGACATACATCCGGCTCCTTGCCCGGATCAAGCTGCGTATTCACAAAGAATCCATGCTCCAGATCGTCGATCCCCAATGCAACGGCCTCCGGGTACGTCACCGAGCACAGGTGCCCGGTCAGCTTCAGCCCCCGCTTATGCGCCTCCGCAATGGCTGCGCCCAGCTCCGCACGCGTGATGTTCATGTAGGCCTTGAAGCTGGTCGCGCCCTCGTCGGCCCAGAAGTCCACCGTACGCCGCGCATCGTCGGCGTTCTTCAACTGGTGCATCTGGATGAACGGTGAGTGCGGCCCTTCCAGATACGGCGCGGTCACATCCATGTGCGGCCCCGCGAGCTCGCCCGCCTCAATCTGTTGCTTGAAGTTCAGGTCGGTATAAGGCTCCACGGAACCAGTCGTGCGCATGGTGGTCACCCCCGTGCCCAGGTACAGCAGCGGCGAGCTGAATGTCATCTGCGGCACCACCAGCGGCGGCTCGCTGTGCCCCTGCGCATCGAGATCCGGCCGCGCGATGTAATACATGTGGTCGTGCATCCCGACCAGGCCCGGAAAGACGGTGTAGCCGGTCATGTCAAGATTCAGAAACGGCGCGCAATCCCCACAACCGAACCCGAGACCCTTCCGCGGGTCCAGCACGGCCACAATTTCTTTACCCCTTAGCACCACTGTTGCGTTCTCAACCGGTGCCGCACCCGTGCCGTCGATCACGCGAACGTGCTCAAGAGAAATCGTATTCCGGTGCGCGTCGTACTTCACATACTGCGCCACCGCCGGTGCCAACGTTGCCCGTCGAGGATTTGGCACAGTCGGCGGCGCAGCGGGTTTTGTTCCTGCGGTCTGTGCAGCCGCACACGAAAGAACCAGCGGGAAAATGGCCGCAAGGCGCAGAAAGGAGTGCATAGCGGGTCTCCAGAGGGAACGATCTTCCATCATAGCCGCCCGCCGCCCCCTAGTTCACCGGCATCGGCAGATCCAGCATCCAGCGCACGCCGAACTTGTCGGTCAGCATACCGAAGTGCGAGCCCCAGAAGGTGTCCTGCAGCGGCATATGGACCGTGGCGCCCTCACCCAGCGCGGCAAAGATGCGCCCCTGCTCCTCGGCATCGGCACACTCCACCGAAAGACCGAAGTTATCGCCCGCGCTCGCCGTGCGTCCAGGAGGCATGTCGGAGGCCATCAACACCGCCGAGCCGCCGGTGAGGCGGGCGTGCATTACATGGTCGCCGCCCTCGGCCGGCGGCGCACCCGGTGCCTCGCCGTAGGTGACCACGCTCAGTTCCCCGCCCAGAGCCTCCGCATAGAAGGTCATCACCTCGCGGCAGTTACCGTTGAACAGGAGATACGCCTGAATCGACTTCATCGTTCCCCTCCTTGGCACGCCTGCTACAGAGCCCGGCCACTAACAACTAACGAAACAGCAACGGCGCCACCGCAATCAGATTCGCCCGCCACACCAGCCACGTGTGCTGCCCGGGCGTTTCCACCGCGGTAATCGGCAGCCCCTTGCCCTTGGCCCAGGTCACGAAGTGGCGGTTCGGCGTAATCAGGGCATCGTCCGTTCCGCAGGCGACCCAGAGAAGATTCAGCTTCGCCCGGCTCGCGGCATAGCCGGCCGCCATGGAGGGAAAATGTCCGTCGAACTCCTCCCCATGCAGGGCCGAGCTCATGCCCACGACGTAATGGAACATATCCGGCTGGGTCAGGCCGATGCGCAACGCCTCCAGGCCGCCCATCGAAAGCCCGGCGATGGCACGGTGCGCTCCATCCTTGCCCACGTTGTAGTCGCGCTCCACCGCCGGCAAAATCTCCCCGGTCAGCATCTGCGCGTATAAAAACACGTTGTCGTCCACCTTGGCCGGGTCGTTCCACACATCATGGCCGGTGTTCACAAAGTGGTAATCGCCATAGCCCTGCGGCATCACCACGACCATGGGCACAATCCTGCCTTGGCTCAGCAGCGAGTCCAGAATCAGCTGCGCCTGCCCCACCGCGGTCCACCCTTCGGCGTTGTCGCTCCAGCCGTGCAGCAGGTACAGCGTGGGATATCCGCCGGCGAGCTTCGGATCGTAGCCCGGCGGCGTGTAAACGACATACGGCTCCTGATTCAACGGCAGATTGCGCGCGGCCTGCGTCGTGTACAGGTGCCTGGCCAGGGTCCCATGCGGAATCGTCTGCATCTCCCACGGCTGCGGCACGGACCCCGGCACAAGGATGCCCGAGGACAAGGACAGAATATTCGGCAGCACCGTGCTGTTCAGCGGGTCCAGATTCTGCACGCCGTCCACCCGGAAGCTGTAGCTGTAGCGCTCCGGCTTCAGCGGGGGCGTGGTCGCGGACCAGATTCCGTTCGCATCTTTCACCATCGTGAGCGGCTTGTACACGGCATCGGTCCCCACCGTCACCGCCTGCGCTCCCGCATTCGTGTATCGGAACGTGATGGACCCATCAGCATTGACCGCCGTGGCCGGCGGCGCTGCCGATTGTTGGGCAAAGAGGCTGGGAACCAATAGGGCGGCTAGGAGAAGCACACGTCGCATAGCGTCCCAGTGTACTCCGGAGAGGTTCGGTGAAGCCGCTTTGCCAAGCGGTTCGTGTAAGTATCTCAGGCACCGGCGCCCTCTTCCAGGTTTGTCTTCAAACCTTTTTCGGGTTATTTTGGAGGGGTATGGATGTTCCTACACAGTCAGAGTTGAATTGGAAAGGTCCAGCCTTCGACATACTCTCGCGCATGAAAGGGAAATCGAATCTCGCACCGAGCTATGTGTCGCCATCCGGAGCACTCTTCGCGGCAGACTGCCTCGATGTATTGCCGCAACTCAAGGATGAGATAGTCCATACTGTCTTTGCCGACCCGCCATTCAACATCGGCAAAACATACGGCAAAAGCTATGACGATTTGAAGCCGGATGAGCAGTATCTGAACTGGTGTAAACAGTGGATCGGCGAATGTGTCCGTGTCCTGAAGCCAGGCGGCGCTTTCTTTCTGTACAACTTACCCAAGTGGAACATCCTGCTCGGTTCATGCTTATTGGAGCTGAACATGCATTTTAGGCATTGGATTGCGATTGAGATATCGTCCTCCTTGCCTATACCGGGGCGTTTGCATCCCAGCCATTACAGTCTGCTTTATTACACAAAGGGAAAACCAGCCGTGTTTCGTCGTATACGGACACCGATACAAACCTGTCGTCATTGTGGGAAGGAGGTAAAGGACTATGGCGGTCATCGAGCGGCCATGAACCCCAAAGGGGTCAATTTAAAAGATGTTTGGACCGATATACCTCCCGTGCGTCACGGGAAATTCAAGTCCCGGAAGCGAAGTGCCAATGCACTCTCCACGAAGTTATTGGACCGTGTCATCGAGATGTCCACCTTACATGGAGACATCGTTCTTGACCCGTTCGGTGGAAGCGGTACGACCTTTGCGGTTTGCGAAAAGAAGGGCCGGCAGTGGATCGGGATGGAGATTGATTACAGCCCGGAGATCATCGAAAGGTTGGAAAGCGATGAAATACATTCGCACCGAAACGACGATTGTGTTGAGGATTAGCCCTTTGCACGTCCATCTGTGCCTTTGGGAATCTTAGGAACATCGGTGCTGCACGCGTCTTGCTCAATCACAATGATTTCGAGCACGCCCTTCTGGCAAGGAAATGACTTCCAGAGAGTGAGATAGGGCTGAAGCTCATTGAAATTACCGATCCGATCGGTCAAATACGAATAGAGTTCTCGCGAGGGCACGACGAGAACTCCGGCCGCGATTACGCCTTGCGAGAGCAGCATGAGCATTTTGTTCATCGAGCGATGACTGGAAGATATGTTGCCGGTTTCCCACTCGGCGACGATTGCCCCCATGCGGGCCGGTGGTAACGGCATCGAAACCGCCGAGCGTTTCACCGGCGGAATTCTTTGCTTCGCCTTCAATCATCCAACCCCGGACCCGGAGCTCCTGGATGAACTCGCGCTTGATCGGAACCACCCCATTGCCCTTGCGTTCCGGATTTATGGTGAAGGTTCCGCTGCCGGCAGGCCAGTCACACTTGATAACTGCATTATGGATGATGGATCTGGTCGCTTTCCAATGCGCGGAAGTTACATACGGTCCAGCCTGTATGAGCGTTTCTAAAGCAACGATCTTCATTCGGAAATCTCCCGAAGCAGCTTTTTGAGCAGGTCTATCGGATCAGTGTTAAGCGCCTTCGCGATATAAGTGAACTCGACGAGGTCGATTCGTCGCTCGCCTCGTTCATACTTAGACACAAAGGATTGCGGCCGTTCCAGTCGAACGGCAAGCTCCACCTGCGTTAGTTCTGCGGCCCTCCGAGCGTCAATCAGCAGAGCGCGAAGCGTTAGGTAAGCGGCATTCTCCACGTCGATAACTGGCGAAAGTGTAGAACCCAGTTAGAAATAGTCCAAAACAGGTTTAAGGCGATCAGCCCGTGTTGCGCAAGCCCGCGCTGATACCGTTAATGGTCGCCGTGATCGCCCGGTCCAGCAGCTCGCCCTGCTCGCCCCCGCGCTTGCGGTGCAGCAGTTCCAGCTGCAGCAGGCTCATGGAATCGACATACGGGTTACGCAAGCGGATGGAGTTTGTCAGCACCGGGTTGCGCTCCAGCAGCGTCGTCTGCTCGGTGATCCGAAGCACCATCCGCAGCGTGCGCTCGAACTCCTCACGCAGCATGGAAAAAACGCGTTTGCACAGCGCTTCATCCCGCACCAGCGAGCTGTACAGCGCCGCGATGCCGAAATCGGCCTTGGCCAGCGCCGTTTCCACATTGCGAAGGATGTCCAGGAACAGGGGAAAGCTCGCGGCCATGCGCCGCAACCGCGCCAGCCCCTCCGGATGCGCCGCCGCATAGCCTTCAAGGGCGTATCCCACGCCGAAGTACGCCGGCACCACCATGCGCGATTGCATCCATCCGAAGACCCACGGAATGGCCCGCAGATCGGCCATGGAGCGCTGTGGCGCTCCGGGGGCGGCGCTCGCATCCGCGCGTTTGGCCGGCCTCGAACCGATGCGCGCATGCTCCAGCTCCGCCACCGGCGTGGCCTGCTCAAAGAAGGTGAACACCTCCGGATCGCCGACGATATGCCCCTGGTAGTACGCCAGCGAGCTGGCCGAAAGCTCATCCATCGCTGCCTCCCACGCCGGCTCAATCGCCCCGGTCAGGTGAGTCGCCTGCTTCTCCGCTGTTCCCTGTGCCCTGTGCCCTGCGCCCTGTTCCCTATCCCCTGTTCCCTGTTCCCTATCTCCTATTCCCTGTGCCCTGTTCCCTGCGCCCTGTTCCCTATCCCCTGTTCCCTGTTCCCTATCTCCTGCGCCCTGTTCCCTATCTCCTGCGCCCTGTTCCCTGCGCCCTGCCTCTCGCAGATCCGGCCGCGCCAACGCGTCTAAAGCAGCCGCCAGCATCAGCTCCAGGCTGCGCTCGGCCAGCACCACGTCGCTGTACTTGAAGTTCAGCACCTCGCCCTGTTCGGTCAGGCGGAACTCACCGGTGAAGCTGTCGAGCGGCTGCGCGAACAGCGCACGATGCGTCGGGCCGCCGCCGCGCCCCACCGCGCCGCCGCGCCCATGAAACAGCCGCAGCGTCACCCCGCACTCGCGCGCCACCGCATGCAGCGCCCGGTGCGCCTTCCAGACCTCCCAGGTGGAGGCGATCATGCCGCCGTCTTTGTTTGAATCGGAGTAGCCGAGCATCACCTCCTGCCGCCCGTTCCAGCTCGCCAGCAGCGGCTTGTAGGCCTCGCTCGTCCATAGCGCGCGGCAGATGGCGGGAGCCTGCTGCAGATCCTCGATCGACTCAAACAGCGGCACAGGCTGCAGGCCGGCATCGGGACCAGATCCCGGCCCAGACCTGTGTCCAGAGCCCGGCCCAAACCCGTCTCCAGACATAGATCCGGTCCCCGCACCCTCTTGCGCTATCCCGCCCGCGCCCTCCGCGTGCACGCCCGCGATGCGCGCCAGCCACAACACCCGCAGCGCATCCTCCGCCGAGCTTGCCCCCGAGATCACATACTGTTCCACCGCGGCCGGGTCCCGCGCCTTCAACCGCGCCACCTCGCGCAGTGACGCCAGCACCTCCGCGGTCGCCGCCGAAGGCGCCGGCGGCAGCCCCAGATCGCCAGCACCCCCACTCGTTACCCCGCCTGTTACCCTGCCCGGTTCTCCAACGGGTCTCCGATGCCAGGCCGAAAGCTCCTCCACCGCCGCCTTGTGCACCCGCGCATGTTGCCGCACATCCAGCGTGTGCAGGCGCAGCCCAAACGTCCGCACCCCCACCAGCAACGGGTCCAGGTACAGCTCTGCCAGCCGCTCCCCGCGATTTTCCGCCAGTGAATCGCGCAACAGTTGCAAATCGCCTTCGAGCTCCGCGGCGTTCGGGTAGGGCGGCAGCGTGGCGGTATCGGACAACGCCAGATTGCGGTGCATACTCACCGGCGGCTTGCCCCCCAGCCGCAACGTCACGCACGCAATCGCCAGCCGCACGGCCTCATGCGGAAACCGCTCCGCAAAGGCCGTGTGGCCGGAGGCGCGCAACGGCTCCAGATAGCCGTTTAAACGCTCCGCCAGCGCCGGTGAAATCTCCGCCTGCCGCGTCGAGGAGCCCAGCTGATCGAAGACCGCGTGCAACTGCCCCAGATAGTGCCCGCGCAGCAGCGCACGCGCCATCGCGGCGGCCTCGGCGGTCGTCTCCGCCGTTACGAATGGGTTCCCATCCCGGTCGCCCCCGATCCAGGACCCAAACCGCACCACCACCGGCAGCTCCGCGATAGAGGTCTTGTATAACGCCCTGGTTCTATCCGCATCGACATCGGCATCCGCTCCTTTGGTTGTCATCCCCGCACGGGATCTGCGTTGCTCCCCCGCGACAACCGTGCCAACCACGCCGTCCACTGGAAACTCCGCATCCAGCGCCGCCGCAATCTCCCGGTACAGCACCGGAACCGTCTCAAACAGCGAGGCCTCGTAATAATCCAGTCCCATCTGAATCTCATCGCGCACCGTGGGCTGTGCCGAGCGCACATCGTCGGTCTGCCACAGCGCCGTGATCTCGGCCAGCAGGCTGTCCTCAAGCGCCTGGAGCTCACTCGGCGGCGTACCCAGCACATCCAGCCTCTCGAGCAGCCCCGCGATCGCCCGCCGTTTGAACATCACCGTGCGCCGCGCCACCTCCGTCGGGTGCGCGGTAAACACCGGCATCACGCACACCCGCGCCAGCAGCTCCAACGTCTGCACCCGCGTGTACCCCACCTCGCGCAGCCGGCGCAGCGTGCCACGCAGGCTGCCGCGCTGTATCGAGGTCTCGGCCGCTCCTTCCGCCTCCAGCAGCGACGACCGTCGCCGCCGCTTGCGATGGTTGGTCTCCGCCAGATTGATCAACTCGAAATAGAACGCAAACGCCCGCGCCAGCTCGTAGGCGCGCTGCGGATCACGCGCCGCCTCGCGAACCAGGGCTCGGGCCGTTTCCAGATGCTGTTGCGCGGCCTCGGCCTCCCCCGCCGCTTCGGCCTCGCGCCGCGCGATGGCGATACGCCGCAGCCCCTCCACGGTCCGGTACAGGCCCTCGCCTGCCTGCTCGCGCAGCACCTGCCCCAGCAGCGCACCCAGCGACCGCACATCGCGCCGCAGGGGCACCTGCTTCAGGTCGCCGGACCGCGCCTCCAGCTCCGCCAAACGCTCCGACCAACGCCCAGGCTGCCAATGGGAAGGGGACATACCCTAAATGATGCCACGGAGAGACCCGAGACCGCAGGGACCGCAGAATGAGGGAATTGTTCCCAAGAAGACCTCCGCAATGCGACTTTCGAGATCCGTACCCGCACATCGGCGGCGGCAGCTTCAATTCCGTGGCCCGCGATCTTTGCGGCTATGCGAGCGAAGCGGTGAGAACCTGCGCCACCCCCGGATGGCACAGCTCGGTGAAGGAAACCTTGGCCAAGGCGTCCGCCAGCACCGCCGACGCCTCACGGGGAAGCTGCTGCGCACGCCACGCGATGTACCCATCCGGCCGGATCAGGGCAGCGCCGCCCGGGCCTACCCCAAAAGACCTCTGGAACAGCTCCGGGGCGAGCGAGCCGGCGTCGAGGCAACAGAAATCCACCTCCACCCTGAAGGTCTCCCGAGCCGCCGTCACGGCCTGTTGCCAACCCTCCTCCTGCGTGAGCAAGGTCCACCGGTTGTGCAGCAGATCGAGGGTGGAGAGCTGGGCGCCATCTTGCCGCAGCCACAGATGGGGTGCCCTCGTGCCCGGCTGCCCGGCCCATTCGTCTGGCTTGAGAGCCGCCGGCAGCTCAGGTCCGGCTCCTACAATGCCAGGGGAGCGGTACAACTGTCCGAACTCCATGGCATCGTCATGGATGATCGGGTCCTGTTTCTGATCGGGCGTCAAAAAGGCTTTGTAATCGGGACGCGCAAAGATCTGCTGGTGCCGCAGCCAGGCCGCAGGCTGACGTTCGTCGCTGTACGTCTTCAGCAGATCCGGCGTGGCTCGCCCGGCGAGCACCTCCGCCAGCTTCCAGGCGAGATTGTGCGCATCCTGGATGCCCGTGTTGGCTCCATAGCCGCCGCGCGTGGGAGGAAAGGTGTGGGCCGAATCCCCAGCCAGAAAGACGCGGTCCGAAGAGAACGTCTCCGCCACCAGGGCGCTGAGCTCCCAACGAGCCGTGGTGATGATCTCGAAGGCGATATCGTCGCGGCCGATCGCCTTCGCAATCGCCGAACGCAACGTGGCCTCATCGCGGTCTTTGCCGTCGCCGAACATCAACGCCCAGCGATCGTCGCAGTAATAAATCAGGAAGGCCTTCAGGTCCCCCTGATCGATGGTGAACTGCGTGACACCCTCCTTCAGGTACTCGTCCAGTTCAGCCCGGAACAGGACGCTCGAGAGCGTATTCATCCGTCCACGGCCTTCCCTTGGGGTCCCCAAGGCTTCACGCACTGGACTCTTGGCGCCATCGGCGGACACCAGGTAGGCAGCGCATACGTCATACTCCTTCCCATTCCGTTCTTTCAAATGTGCCGTGACTCCCGTGGCATCCTGGTCGAAGCCCATCAACTCCGTATTAAATCGGAACTCCGCTCCCCTGCCGATGGCAGCTTCGCGCATGATGGGCTCAAGGTGGTCCTGCGGAATGGTGCGCCCGGTGCAGGGTGAATAGTCGGCCGAGTTCTGCTGGCTGGGATCGGGTGTCCAGGCTGAGCGCTCGAACCACTCGCCCGCCAGACTGATAACGCGAGCACGGATGGGTTCCCAGGGAACAGCCGGCGGCAGCCGATCGGCGATGTCGAACGCACGAAAGAACTCGGAGGTGCGGGCGGTCCACCCCAGGGCTCTGGGATGTTTGATCGTCCCGCTATGCTTCTCCACCACGAGGGCCTGGACGCCCAGACTCCCAAGAAACAACGCCATGGACGTGCCTACCAGACTGCCGCCGACGATCAAAACTGCCGTTGTGTGTGTGTTCTCTGACATGGATCTTTGAACCCTTTCCTGAACCTTTCCTGAACCTTCGCGTAGCGAAGCGTAAGGAGGATGACCCACTCGGCATCTCAGATTTGAGCGTTGTGTGGTGCATCACCGCAGGACTAATATGCATAAGGCACCTTATACTTGTCAACAGACTTATGAAGATTGAGATCGAATATGTGGAGTACCGCCGGATCGGCGCCGCCCTGTGGCAGGCGCAGCGCACGCTCGGCGTCGCCATCGAGCGTTTTCTGCGGGAGGAAGGGCTTGGTCTCTCTCAGGCGCTCGCGCTCATGGCCCTGCGCGACGAACCCGGTCTCTCCGGAGCGGCCCTGGCCCGGCGCCTTCTGATTACCGCGCAGAGTGCAGGCACGCTGCTGGCCCAACTGGACGCACAGGGCTGGATCGACCGCAGACCGCATGCGATCCACCGCGCGATCTTTGAGGCGTCTTTGTCTCCGGCGGGAGCCGAAAAGCTCGATCGCGTGAACGAAATCTTCGACGCTTTCGACGCGCGCTTAGGCAAGCAGCTCAGTGATGGGGAGCGAAATCAGCTGTTTCACTCCCTGCGGACCTGCTTGGACGCGGCCATCGAGATGCTTCGAGAGGGCGAGTGACCGGCAAGCGGCCATTTGCAGAAGGCTTCAACACGAACCACCCGCTACCCTATCCCCATGCCCCCGCACCGCATCGGCTCCATCCTTCAGCTTTGGCGCTTTCCGGTGAAGAGTATGCGAGGCGAAGCCCTTCACAAAGTGCACCTCAGGCCCCATGGCCTCGCAGGCGACCGCCGGTTCGCCGTTGCATCCACAGCCGCCCCGGCCGGCAAACCCCTGCTCTCCAGCCTTGAACGCACCGCCACCCTGCGCTACACAGCTCGCCTCGAACCCGCACCATCGGTCACCACACCCGAAGGCCTTACCCTGCCGCTACCCTCACCCGAGCTGCTCGAGACCCTGCAATCCACGGTCGCCCTACCGGGGGCACAGCTCCATCTGGAAACCTCGCCGGAAGATCCCTTCTTCGACGTCCGCCCCGTCTCGCTGATCTCACAAGCGACGCTGCGCGCCCTCGCCGAGGAACTCGGCCGCCCGCTCGACCCGCTGCGCTTCCGCTCCAACCTGATCCTTGCCTTGGCGGACGACGGGCCCTTTGCCGAAGACGCCCTGCCCGGTAAAACGCTGCGCTTCGGCGACCTCGAAGGCCCGCGACTCCGCATCCTCGAACGCATTCCCCGCTGCCGCATCGTCTCCCTGGACCCGGACACGGCGGCTGCCGACCCCACACTGCTCCGCCATCTGGCCCGGCACCACGCAGGCCGCCTCGGCATCTACGCCCTTGTCGAGCGGCCCGGAACGCTGCGCGTCGGTGATCCTGTCTGGCGGTGCTCCCCGACCTGAGCCTGCCGCCTTCGGGAGCTATCGCCGTCCGGCCTCATACACCTTCAGCTGCACGTAGGCCGCCCGCAATAAACGCGCGTCCACACCCTTTGCCCGCGCCAGCAGATCCCCCAGAATGTGATCCACCTCCACCGGCGCGCCCTTGATCATGTCGCGGTACATCGACGACGTCAGCGGCGACCCCATCTCCAGCATGCGCTTCGTATGGTCGGCCAGCATCGCCGCATGCGGCGGATAGCCGTTCGCCTCGGCGATGGCCGTGCACTCCCCGATGACGGCCCGGATGAACGCCGGTCCCTCGGGCGTCGAGGCCGCCTGTCCCGTACCTCCGCGCGCCAGCACGCAGACCCCGCCGATGCTGGCCAGAATCCACCATTTCTGCCACAGGGTCGCTACGATATCCGGCTGCAGGACGGCCTCAAACCCCGCCCCTTGCATCTCGCGGTCTATGGCCTCGATCCGTGCCGTGCGCCGACCGTCGCGCTCGCCCAATTCCCCATAGCTCAACTCGCCGAGCGCTGTCTTCTGGTGAATGCGCCCGTCCGCATCCATATCCGCGACAATCCGTACCGACCCACCCACTACCCGCTCCGCCCCAAACCGCTCGTCCAGCACCGCCAGCTGCCGCATGCCGTTCAGGATCGGCAAAAGGGTCGTGCCCGGGCCGATGGCGGGCTCAAGGTCGTCCATCGCCCCGTCCAACTGGTAGGCCTTGGTGCTGATCACGATCAGATCGAAGCCGCCCTGTCCCGCGCCGAATTCGCGCAGCTCGGCCGCCGTCGTGACCCTCGGGTGCAGCGTGACGGTCTCCGTCGGCGTCAGCAGGATCAGCCCACTCTCACGCATCTGCCGCGCCCGTCCCTCGCGCAACAGAAACGTCACATCCCGTCCCGCCTGCGCCAGCCGTCCCCCAAAGAAGCCGCCGGTTGCCCCCGCCCCCACAACCAAAATTCGCACAAACTCTCCTAAAGACCCAAGGCTGACAACCCCGGATGCCCCTCCGGCCGCGGTCCCTGCGGCCAACAAAACAACCGTTCCCCCTCCGTGATCGGCAGGTCGTTGATCGAGGCATGCCGCTCCCGCATCATGCCTTCGGGACTGAACAGCCAGTTCTCATTGCCATACGACCGAAACCACTGTCCGGCCGCATCGTGCCACTCATAGCAAAACCGCACGGCAATCCGGTCGCCGCCAAAGGCCCAAAGCTCCTTGATCAGCCGATATTCCAACTCGCGCTCCCACTTGCGGCGCAAAAACGCCAAAATGGCCTCGCGCCCGGCAAAGACCTCCGAACGGTTGCGCCAGCGGCTGTCGGCCGTATACGCCGACGCAACCTTCTCCGCATCGCGCCCATTCCACGCATCCTCGGCCTTGCGGACCTTCTCGGCCGCGCTCTCCCGCGTAAACGGCGGTACGGGTGGTTTCGTCTCCTCTGCGCTCATCGATCCCTCACAAGATACTAAAGCCCGTCTGCCTCTTGAGTTGCACGCAGCAAAGCCTCGTAGGTATCAGCAAAGCGCATTGCCCGTGTCAGCAAAGGCGCATCATTGGGACCACATCTTTTGTAGCAGTGAAATGGCCGACGCTCTCGCCTAAGCTGTGCAGATGCGCTTTCGAGGGGGCTTCACAGGTGCGCGATTGGACATGCAGGGCATAACCGGGGGTTGCCAAAAGCAACACGGCCCCTGCGCGAACAGGGCCGTCACTTCCCGTTGAAAGGAGAAAGCGATGTTGCGTTTGCGCATTCGCTTCCATCTTTCAAGCCATCTGCGCCCGCAGTGGATTGCCGCCTTGGTCCACCTGCTCAAATAAGCGGGTGAAACCACTCCGGTGGTATGAGGCCCACCGGAAGTGCTTACATCATATCTGTTTTCTCTCCTCGTGCAAGGAATTCTTCCATCCCGCGTCAGAGACGAATGCCTAGGCCGTCGCCTGCTCCTCAAGCTGCATGGACAATTCCTCCCACTCGCCGGTCAGCGCCGCGTGCCGGTCACGCAGGCCCTCGAGCTCCGCTGCGAGCGCCTTCGCGGCCTCGGCCGTGGTGTAGTTCGCCTGCTGCCGCTCAGCCTGTTCCAGGCGCGCTTCCAGCTCCGGCAGCTCATACTCAATCGCCGCGACGCGGTCTTCCAGGTGCTTCAGCTTCAGCGGATTCACCTTCTTCACCGCCGGCTTGGGCGGCTTCACCACGGCTGACAGCGAGCCCTCGATCTCATGCGTGGAGCCGAAGCCGTTGAACCTCATCTCGGGCGCGCCCGGCCTCCGATCCACAGGCCGGATGGGCGCGGCACCGGCACCGTTTGACTTCCCGGAGGTTGAATCCTGCGCTGTCGCGGGTTCCGCCGCCGGAACTCCCGCTGCCGGTGTCCGAAGATCCGGAACCGCGACACGCGCCGGCTCCTCCACCTTGACCCCCACCTGCTTCACCGGCTTGAACATCCCGGTCGCCGCGTCGATGGTCCCACCCGTCGTCGTGTCGGTCTTCATCCGCGCTGCCGCCTCATGCGTCGAGGCCGGCGCCCCGCCCGTCTTGCGGTGCAGGTAATCCTCATAGTTGCCCGGGTAGATATGCACCCGGCGCTCCTCCACCTCGAACACCCGTGTCGCCAGCCCGTCGATGAAGTACCGGTCATGCGACACAAACAACACCGTTCCGCTGAAGTTCCGCACCGCCTCCAGCAGCACATCCTTGGCGCGCATATCCAGGTGGTTGGTCGGCTCGTCCAGCAGCAGAAAGTTCGCCGGCGACACCAACATCTTCGCCAGCGCATACCGGTTGCGTTCGCCGCCCGAAAGCACGCCCAGTCGCTTGAATACATCATCGCCCGTGAACATGAAGCAGCCCAGCAGCGAGCGCAGCGTCACCACATCCACGCGCGGGTTCGACCCTGTGATGTCGTCCAGCATCCCTGCTTCCGGATTCAGCACCTTGTACTGGTCCTGCGCGAAATAATCCGCGGCGACGTTATGGCCCAGCCTGATCTCGCCCCGGGTCGGCTTCTCCAGATTCGCCAGCATCCGCAGCATGGTCGATTTGCCCGCACCGTTCACACCCACCAGCGCGATGCGGTCCCCGCGCTCAATGGTGAACTCCACGTTTTCCAGGATCTGTTTCGTTCCGCCCGTCGGCGTGGGATAGTGCTTGGTCAGCCCCTTCACCTCCAGCACGGTACGCCCGCTCGCCGGGGGCTGCGGAAAGGTGAAGTGAATCGTCGCCTCCTCCTCCGGCACCTCGATCCGCGCAATCTTGTCCAACTCCTTGATCCGCGACTGCACCTGCTTGGCCTTGGTCGCCTGCGCGCGGAAGCGATTGATAAAGGCCTCAAGATCTTCAATGCGCTCACGCTGATTCTTGTACGCGCTCATCAGCTGCGTGCGGCGCTCGTCCTTCAACGTCAGATACTTTGAATAGTTCCCGTGGTACACGTGCATTCGCTTGTTCCAGACCTCCACCGTCTTCGACACGGTCTGGTCCAGAAAATAGCGGTCATGCGAGATCAAAATAAACGCGTTCTCGTAATCATGGAGATACTCCTCCAGCCAGTTCCGCGACTCCAGATCGAGATGATTCGTAGGCTCGTCCAACAGCAACAGCGAAGGCTTCTGCAGCAGCAGCTTGGCCAAGGCAATGCGCATCTGCCAGCCGCCCGAAAACTCCTCCGTGCGCCGCTCCCAGTCTTCCTTCGAGAACCCCAACCCGCCCAGCACCGCGCCCACCTGCGCGTCCAGCGTGTAGATGTCGTGCACATGCAGCAGCTCGGCAATCTCCGAGTAGCGATCCGCCGCCGCCGCATACTCCTTTGACTTCGGGTCGGCCTCGCTCATCACATGCGTCAGCCCCTCGTACTCCACCTCCAGCTGCAGCAGTTCATCGAAGACGCTCAGGCACTCCTCGAACACCGTCCGCCCTGAAAGCGCGAGCCCGTCCTGCGGCAGGTACCCGAGCGTGGTCCCGCGCACCAGCGTCCGCTGTCCATAGTCCAGCCCCTCCATGCCCGCGATCATCTTCAGCAGCGTGGATTTTCCCGTGCCGTTGCCCCCGACCAGCCCGGTCCGCTCCTTGGGCGTGATCAGCCAGTGGAGTTCCTCAAATAACAGCTTGTGGCCAAAGCGCTTTCCCGCGCCGGATAGTTGCAGCATCGCTCCTTTATTCTCGCAGACACGCCTTCGTTCCGCTCGCATCCCGGACATCGCCACCGCATCGAAACCGTTTGGAGCGTTCGCCGTGTTCGAGACAGCCCCATCCGCACGCCGTGCAGCCCAGCCAGACGGGAAGAAACGCCGCTGGATGGTGGTGCTCGGCAGTGTTCTCCTCGCGATCGTGCTCCTGCTCCTGGGCTCCGCCGAGTACATCCTCCATCACGCCGAACCGATCCTCCGCAGGCGCATCACGGAAACCCTCGCCGCCCGCTTCCAGGCTCCCGTAACGCTCGACGCGCTCAGCATCTCGCTGTTTCGCGGCATCGAGGTCTCAGGCTCTGGCCTCCGCATCGGCTACGGCCCGGGTATGCTGCCCGTCTCGCCCAGCCGGCCCATGCTCTCGGTCGAGCACTTCGCGTTCCGCACCGGCCTCCGCGCCTTTGTCGGGGACACCCTGGCCCATCGCCCTCTGCACATCGCGGACGTCCGTATCGAAGGCCTCGATCTTCACATCCCACCATCCCCTGACCGCAATCGGCGGCAACGCGCCGGGCAAATCCGGGAACCGGAGAAGTACGTTGTGGTCGTCGACCGGCTTAAGTGTCGAAACGTCCGCCTCTTTATCGAATCCGCCCGGCCCGCCAGCGGCCCCGCTTCGGAGCAAAGCGGCGAAAACGGCCGTAAGCCGCCGATCGTGTTCGACATCAGTGCCCTAACCCTGCAAAACGTCGGCAAACATCAGGCCATGCTGTATGACGCGCAGTTGGTCAACGCTAAGCCCGTAGGCGTCATCCACGCCTATGGGCACTTCGGTCCCTGGGCCGACGACAAGTTTTTGGATACACCGAGCGCGGACGCCGACCCCCAGCCCGGCAACACTCCTCTCGACGGCGACTACACCTTCGACCACGCCGACCTCGGCACCATCAAAGGCATCGCCGGCACCCTCTCCTCCACCGGCCGCTTCGCCGGCATCCTTGATCGCATCGCGATCGACGGCCGCACGGATACGCCCAACTTTTCCCTCGGCCTCGCTGACCGCTCCCTGCCGCTGCACACGGACTTCCATGCGGTCGTGGACGGCACCAGCGGCGACACCTATCTTCAGCCCGTGCACGCCCTGCTGGGGGGCTCGGCCTTTACCACCAGCGGGAAGGTCGTCAAAATCAAAGGGCAGGGCCATGACATCCAGCTCGACGTCGCGATCCCTCACGGCCGCATGCAGGACTTTCTCCGTCTTGCTGTCAGGACGGAGCCGCCCCTCCTGAACGGCATCCTCGCCATGAAAGCAAAGCTGCATATCCCTCCCGGCAACGCAGCGGTTGCGCAAAAGATGTCGCTGGCCGGCAGCTTTACCCTGACGCAGGTCCGCTTCAACAACCCACGCTGGCAGAACCGTATCGACAACCTGAGCGCCCGCGCTGAGGGTCATCCCGAACTCGCGGAGGTCGGTAGGGTCAATCGTCCAGCTGACATTCCCTCCCATACTCCCTCCCATATTTCGTCCCAGCTAGCCGCCGGCTTCATGCTCGAACACGGCGTGCTGTCGGTGTCCGACATGCACTATGCCATCCCCGGCGCGCTCGTGTTGATGAACGGCGTCTACTCCACCGACGGCAAGCTCTTCGAGTTCAAAGGTCATGTCCGCACGAATGCCACCGCCTCCGCCATGGTGGGCGGCTGGAAGGGTCTCTTGCTCTCGCCCTTGGACCATCTCTTAGAAAAGAACGGAGCCGGCCTCGAACTTCCGGTCGAGATCTCCGGCACGGGGGGCGATCTCCACTTCGGCCTTGCCCTCAAGGGCGCAGACGACCAACCCGCGCAGCTGCTCGCCGACGTTCGCGGCAAAGCCCAAGCCAAACAGGATCTCTCCAAAGGCCGCACCCTGCTCACCGAAGCCGACGCCCAGGACCAACTCGCCGCCAAGGCCCCCACCCTCGAAGAAGCCCAACGCGCCCACAACGCCGCCGTCCGCCTCCGCGCCGAAGCGCAAGCCAAAGCCCAGGCCGCGGAAAGAACCACCGGCAGCAAGCCCTAGACGCCTGCATGGGCCTATGACTTCCGCGCCGCGTTTAAGGAAATCTGCGTCTGCCCCTTGCCCTCGCCTTTCTTTCTGTCATTCCCGAAGGGAATCTGCGTCTGCCCTTGCCCTTGCCGTTCTTTCTGTCATTCCCGAAGGGAATCTGCGTCTG
>CAXTBJ010000027.1:0-43102 GCA_964242585.1 uncultured Bryocella sp. | reverse complement strand
TTGGTGCCGGGAGGGGGGGTCGAACCCCCACGAGGTTGCCCTCGGCGGATTTTGAGTCCGCTGCGTCTGCCAGTTCCACCATCCCGGCCCATAGTGAGTGTACCGCATGGTCCTTGCTGCGGGCCACCAATTGTGCAGCGAACCGGCTACTGCATGGCCGTGACCGGTCGCAACGAGGCTAATTCCATCGCCGCCGCCACCGCGCTGCGGGCGTGCAGCCGCAAGTTGTCGGCCGCCATCCACAACCAGCACAGGCGCTCGTTCCGCCCCGCGGCATCGGGCTGCACCGTGAGCAGCAGGTCACCGGATTCGATCACCGCCGTATTGCTTGGCGCGGTATCTTCTTCTGCCTCGATCAGGCCTCCGTGAAGTGCCTCGCGTACGGCTTCTAGACTCGCTTCCTTTGCTAACTCGGCCATGGCGGATAGGGTGTAGCCGTGAAACACGGGGGCCTGTACCAGTTGAAAATGCACACCCGCGGCCGCTTGCTCCCCAAGCAGCGCGCGGAGGTGCCGCCGTACCGTCCCCGCGGCCGCCGCAAGATTTACTTTAGAGCTCTCTCCCAGCGCCGTTTGCAGATTGAACGCTACCTGCGTGTCATATACGTCTTTGGGAACGCTCTGGAAGGAGAGCAGGCTGACGGTCTGCCCGTGCAGCTCATCAAGCGCCGGACGTCCTGCCTGCGAGGCTGGCTCCAGCACCGTTGCCGCCAGGGACAGCAGGCCGAAATGCTTCTCCAGCCGCTGCGCGACCAGCGCCAGCATCACCGCCGCCGGCTGCGGTACGGCCACCCCCACGGTCATCAGATCAGGTCTCGCTCCGGCCGTCAGCCAGGGGCAGCGCACCAGAAAATGCGGCTCCGCTTCGAGCGCACCGGTAAGATCTACCACGGCCGCCCCTGTCGCACGGGCCGCGCCCACCATCTCGCGGGCCGTCCCGGCGTCACCTGCGAAGAACACAAAGTCCATGCCCTCCAGGGCCTCGCGTGTCAACGGCTGGATCAACACCGCCTCGTCGCCGGCGGAGGAAAGCTGTGCCTCCTGACCCTCTGTTTCGTCCAGCAAACGGATATCCCAGGCGGCGGCAGGTGAGTTGTTCAGCTCCTCCAGGAGCTCCTTGGCAAGAATCGTTGTTGCGCCGACCACGGCGGCGCGCATCTGTTTCTTTGTCGTGTTCACTCCGTTTCTGATGCTATCCAAGCCCCGTGGATGCACTGCGGCGCTGCCAGGAGTAGGCCAGCCGCGCAAATACGCCGGACAGCAGATACAGCATCGCCAGCACAATCAGCGCGTACTCCGACTCAAAGATGAGCACGGACGCCAGCAGCGCAATCAAAGCCAGCAGGCGACCGGGCCGGCGCTGGTTCAGATCGAGCTCCTTGCCGCTCCAGAAGCGCCAGCTGCTGACCATCAGGAAACCCACAAACGCCATCAACCCGAGCCAGAGCAGGCACAACCAGCCGTTGTGAATGGGCGACCCATCCTCAAAGTGCACCACCGCGGCGACCACGCCCGCACCCGCCGGGATGGGCATACCGACAAAGTATTTTCGGTCCGGCCTGCCCGGGTTGCGTGGTTGCGGATTGATGCTGATGTTGAAGCGCGCCAAACGGCACGCGCCGCAGATAAGGAACAAAAAGCAGATCACCAGACCGAAGTTTGTCAGTCTGGCGGTAACGGCGACCGAGGTCCACGGCACCACATGACGCACACCCCATAAGTAGGCCAGCAGACTGGGAGCCACGCCGAAGGTAACCACGTCTGCCAGCGAATCCAGCTCCTTGCCGAAGGCGCTGGAGGTGTTGGTCATGCGCGCGATACGGCCATCCAGGCCGTCGAAAACAATGGCAAACAAAATTGCCAGCGCTGCCCGGTCGAACGCGTCCGGGTCATTGCCGGCCGAACCGCGGATACTCTCCACAAAGCTGTAGTACCCCGCTGCAATATTGCCGCAGGTAAACAGCGAGGGCAGAATGTACATTCCTCGCCTTGCCGCCGGGCGTTGTTCTTCCGGTGCGGCAGGCTTCATCAGAGCCGCTCGCCCGTCTTCACAGCCCCTGTATTCGGCAAATCCGCCGCGTGTGCCGGTAGCATATGCGCCAGCACCGAGCTGCCGCCCTTCACACGATCGCCCGATCGGACCCGCAACTCCACATGCGCGGGCAGCAGAACATCGACCCGCGAGCCGAATTTGATCAGCCCCATGCGTTGCCCACGCTCCACCCGGTCGCCCTCGCGCACATTGCAGAGAATGCGCCGCGCCAGCAGGCCGGCAATCTGCTTGAAGCTCACGCTGTAGTCGCCGGCGTCGATCGTTACCAGGGTTTGCTCGTTGTGCACCGCAGACTCAGAGTTCAGGGCGTTCAGAAACTGCCCCTCGCGGTATTCCGCCAGGGTCACGGTTCCGCTCACGGGGACACGGTTTACATGCACGTCAAATACGTTGAGAAAGATGCTGATACGCACGCGGCTGCCGGCCGTGGTTTCAATCCACTCCGCATCCTCGACCTTGCCATCGGCAGGGGAGACGATCAGTCCCGGCTCCCCGGGCACCTGCCGGGGCGGATCGCGGAAAAACCACACCAGAAATGCCGCCAGCAGCAGAGGAAACACGGTTAGGGCCACAAAATGCGTGCCGTACCAGACGATGACTGCAACCAGGGCAAGCGCTATGCCGTAAAGAAATCCATCCCGAACCATCGCCGATGATTATACCGTCGGCAGCGCGCCTGCCTATGACTTGCTGCTCTGCGGGGCCTGCAAGCGCCATGCCATCAACAAGGCGTCCTCTACCGGATCATGGTAGTAAGCCGTGCGCCGGCCGTTCACGACAAACCCGAGCGATTCATAAAGCCGCAGCGCCGGAGCATTGGAGGCTCGTACCTCTAAAAGCGCTACAGCGGCATCTCGGGCCTCGGCCCAGGCAAGCCAGGCGTGCAGCAGGGCGCGGCCCGTACCGCGACGACGCCGTTGGGGGTGCACCAGCAACCATTCCAACTCCGTTTCCGCCTCCAGGCGAGTTGCCGCCAGCACGCCGAGCAGCTCCCCTTGCGGATCTTCCGCCAGCAGTAGAATTCGCTCGTAGAAGGCCACCTCCTGCGTGAGAAATCTCCGCCAGGCGTGCTCCGGCCAGCCCGGCGCGTCGGTGAAAGTATCCACCAGCGCGAGCAACGCCGGCAGATCCGTGGGCGCTCCACGCCGAACCGTGAACTCCCCACCGCCGCTCACGCGCGAACGCCCGTCACCTTCGGATCTTCGGATCTTCGGATCTTCGGATCTTCGGATCTTCGATAGATCGCCGCCTCATCGCGTACATAGTTCGCATCTGCCTGCGAGGAATCGCAGCTATCCCGCGCCAGTTGCCGCATCACCGGACCTGCAGCATCGGCTGCCCTGATTTCGACAAGCTGTGTCATGCCCTGCGGCCCTAACCTTGCCCTCAACTCGGGGGAATCAACGGCGACAGTGCCTGCCCCGCATAACTCCATCAAGTCGCGGTCGCCCATCAGCCTCTCCGAGACCTCTCCTTGGGCTTCCAGCCGAACGTACACCTGGTCTCGTCCCGCGCTTACAGCCGCAATCGCCACATCGCCTGCAGCCTCTGCCAGCACCGCAAGACGGGAGACCGCCGCCAAGGGTAACAACGCGGCCTCGCACAACCCCTTGGCCAGCGCCAGCCCGACACGTACCCCGGTAAACGATCCGGGCCCATGCACCACGCCGACGCCCGCCAGCTCCGCCAACCCTACCCCGGCATGGCCAAACACGGCCCGCACCGCTCCGAGCAGCGCCGCTGACGCGGTACGAGGCTCCAGGATCTGCTCCCCTACAAGCGCGCCCCCCGAGCGCACCAGCGCGACGGAAGCCTGCTCGGCACAGGTGTCCAGTAACAAAATCAGCTCATCCCCTGTCCTTGCTCGCATCTTCTTGAGCATATGCCCCGCGCGGCATACATTTACCTCGGCGCATCCAACGGTTCAGTGACTCAGCACCTACACTTCACAAGTGAAAATCGGCCCATTCGGATCACGGCACAGGAACTTGCCCCGCTCGCACCCGGCCAGGCAATTGGCCGGAAGCCGGCGATCGTTCTCCTGCACGGCTCCGGCGGCAGTGTCGATCTCTGGGGCACACAGCTCTCGTCTGTGCTTGAGACCGCCGGCGTTCACCTTTACGCTCCACACTACTTTGACCGCACCGGGACCAAACGCGCCGATTTAGCAATGCTCAGCGACGGCGTTCACGTCCCGCAGTGGCTGACGACCATAGATGACGCCCTGCGTTTCGTCGCCGCACGCCCGGCAGTGGACCCCGGGCGCATAGTTCTGGCCGGGATCTCGCTGGGTGCGTTCCTGTCGATGGCACACGCCGCTCGACTCTCTTCAGCCTCCGACGACGCCAGCACCCGCATCCGGGCTATCGTCGAGGTCTCCGGGGGACTGGTACCGCCTTTTGAGGGCTTGGCCACCCATCATCTGCCCCCGACGCTTTTGCTGCACGGCGATGCCGATACGATCGTTCCCGTCTCCTTCGCACATGCTCTGGATCGCAAGCTGACCGAACTGGGAGTTTTACATCGCACGGAGATCCTGCTCGGCGAGGGGCACTGGTTCAGCCCATCCGCCTGGCCCAGGCTGCTGATGGCCGTCTCCGCGTTTCTGCAGCCCTTGCTCATATAAGGCACCCCAAACGCATTGGGCCGGGGCAGGTTCGCCCCGGCTCTTGCCCTCCGCAACGGTGTGCTAAGCCACGTTGGCCAGCACCTCTTCGCGTACCTCTTCGTCCTGCACGGCCTCTCGCGGTGTTTTGGGTAGAGCCACTTCGAGCACGTCTTCGATCCGCGAGGCATAGTGGATCGTCACGCCTTCGGTCTGGTCCGCCGTCAGGTCCTCCTCCACATTGGCCTTCACGTCGATCGGCAGGATGACATCCCGCACCCCGGCGCGCTTGGCCGCGAGGAACTTCTCCTTGATGCCGCCTACCGGCAGCACATTGCCGCTCAGCGTGATCTCACCGGTCATCGCCAGCAGCGGTCTCACGGGGGTATCGGTGAGCAGGCTGACAATTGCCGTTGCCATCGTCACCCCCGCACTTGGGCCGTCCTTCGGGATGGCGCCGGCCGGCACGTGAATGTGCAGGTCGATATCTTTCAGGACATCCTCATCCAGTCCCAGATCCAGCGCATTGGAACGCACCCAGGTCAGCGCCGCCTGCATGGACTCTTTCATCACATCGCCGATCTGGCCGGTGATCGAAAATCCGCCTTTGCCTTTCATGCGATTGGCTTCGATAAAGAGCACGTCCCCGCCCACCGGGGTCCATGCCAGCCCCACGGCCACGCCGGCGCGCTTTGTGCGCTCGGCGATCTCGGTATCGACACGAACCTTGATGCCGCCCAGGAACTCGTGCACTACCTCCGGGGTCACAACGAGCTTCTCGCCGTTCTCCGGGTGCAGACTGCCTTCGGCCACGCGACGCGCCGTTTTGCGCGCCACGGTACCGATGAGCTGCTCGAGCTTACGTACACCGGCCTCCCGCGTGTAGTGCCGAGCGATCAGGGCAATAGATTCAGTCGGAAACTCGAGTACGTTCGGATCAAGCCCATTCTCCTTGATCTGCCGCGGAACCAGGTAGCGCTCCGCGATAGCGACCTTTTCCTCCTCGGTATACCCGGTGAGTTCAATGATCTCCATACGATCAAGCAGCGGCGCGGGAATCGTGTCCAGCTGGTTGGCTGTGCAGATAAACAGCACCTTGCTCAAATCGAACGGCTGATCGAGGTAGTTATCGCGGAACGTGTTGTTCTGCTCCGGGTCTAGGGTCTCCAGCAACGCCGACGCCGGATCACCGCGGAAGTCCCGGCCGAGTTTATCGATCTCATCCAGCATGAAAACCGGGTCATTCACCTCCACCCGCTTCAGGTGCTGAATGATCTGGCCCGGCAGGGCGCCGATATAGGTCCGGCGATGCCCGCGAATCTCGGCCTCGTCATGCATACCGCCCAGCGAAATACGCGAGAACTTGCGTCCGAGCGCCTTCGCGATCGAGCGTCCCAGCGAGGTCTTGCCCACGCCCGGGGGCCCGACAAAGCACAATATAGGTCCCTTCATGTCCGGCTTCAGCCGGCGCACGCTCAGGTAGTCCAGGATGCGATCCTTCACCTTCTTGAGGCCGTAATGATCGGCGTCGAGAACCTCCTTGGCCTTGGCAATGTCCACGGCCTCGGACGAGCTCTTGCCCCAGGGCAGCACCGCCAGCCACTCCACATAGTTCCGCGTCAGCGAATAATCCGCCGCTGCCGGATTCATGCGGCTCAGACGGCCAAGCTCCTTGAGCGCATCCTTTTTGGTCTCCTCGGGCATACCCGCGGCCTCAATCTTTTCGCGCAGCTCGGAGATATCCTTCTGCGTGTCATCCTGGTCGCCGAGTTCCTTCTGAATGGCCTTCATCTGCTCGCGCAGGTAGTAGTCGCGCTGCGATTGCTGAACGGAATCCTGCACCTCGCTCTGGATTTTGTTGCGCAACTGCTGCACCTCAAGCTCCTTGGCGAGTTGCGCATTCAACTTATCCAAACGAACCTTCAGATCGGTGATCTCAAGTAGTTCCTGCTTCTCCACCGTGGTGAGAAACGGCAAATTTGAGGCAATAAAGTCCGTCAAACGCGAGGGCTCATCGATATTGATCGCGATAGTCTGAAGGTCGTCGGAAAGGGTCGAAGAAGAGGTCACAACCTCCTGGAACTGCGCCAGCACGTTGCGCTGCAGCGCCTCCAGCTCGGGTGAGGTCTCGGAGGCAACCTCCGGGAGCGACTCCGCTTCGGCGGTCAGGTAGGGCTGGGTCTGCGTGAACGTACCCAAACGCACCCGTTCTGTCCCCTCCGTAAACACAAAGAGGCTCTGATTCGGCATCTTGACGACTTTATGCACGGTCGCGCGCGTGCCCACCTCGTGAAGATCGCCGCTTTCAGGTGTGTCCTGGCGGGCATCCTTCTGGGCCACGACCAGAATCGTCTTATCCTCACCCAGTGATTGGATCAACTGAATGGAGCTTTCGCGGCCGACGGTTAGCGGCAGAACCTGATGCGGAAATAGAACGGTGTCACGTACCGGCAGCACTGGATACGAGTGACCGCGCCCCTCACCCGCCGGCACCTTGCCCTCGGAAGGGCGGATTACACTTACAAACTCATTCGGCATGTTGAGCGCCTTTCTATCAACTTACATGCATATGATGCAGTCTGGTCTGCTCCGGTCGCAATCGCCATTCCTTCTTTTGCCCCCTCATCTCTGCCTCTCAGACGTTATCGGCAGCTTTGACGTCTGCATTAGCGGAAATCCGTTGTGATCCGAAAAAAGATGTTCCATTCTGGGAATCTGCGAATGGATCTCCATTGCGACTGCCTCCGGCATTGCCTCCGGGCTCAGATCGGGCTACGCTGGGGGCTGAAGCGGAAGTGGTGAAATGGCAGACACGCAGGTCTTAGAAGCCTGTGCTTCGGCGTGGGGGTTCGAGTCCCCCCTTCCGCACCAAGAAAGCCCCCAGAAAGCAGCAGATGAGCGAGAATAGCCAAACCTTTACGCAGCCCGACAACACCCGCGTCACCCTGACGAAGACCTCCGACTACCGCGACACGTACGCCAACAGCGTGCAGGTCCGGCTTTCCGTGTGGGATTTCCTTCTTGTCTTCGGAACGCTGGAACCCACCGCAGCGGATGCTGTGGAGGTCAACAATTTTCAGGGCATCTATATAAGCCCCCAGCAGGCCAAGGCCCTCCATGCGATTCTGTCGCAAAATCTCGCGCAGTACGAGGCCGCCTTCGGTCATATCTCCCTGGATGCGCCTCAGCCCGGCGGCCCCCGCGCCGTGCCCGGCCCGAGCCCCGTTCACTAACCCGTGGCCGCAGCTCACCCCAGCCCGGGCCGTTCGCGGTCCGGGCCTTTTCTGCGCGGCTTGGGTATCTACGCCGTCCTCTTCATCGCGGTCGCGGTCGCGCACGCTACCTTATTGCAGCTTCCCTATTTCTGGGACGAAGGCGGCTATTACGTTCCGGCCGCGCTGGACTTTTTCCATCGCTGGACCCTGATCCCGGAGTTCACCAACGCGCATCCGCCGTTGCCGAGCGTGGTACTCGGCCTGGCCTGGCATCTGTTCGGCTTCCATATACTCACCACGCGCCTGGTCGCATGCGCCTTTGCTGCCGGCGGTCTCCTGGCCGTCTTTGGGTTGTCGAGGCGGCTCATCGGCCTCCGTCCCGCACTGACGATAACGGCGCTGACAGCGGTCTACCCCATCTGGTTCGCTCAGAGTAGCTTGGCGCATGCTGACCTCTTCGCCGCTGCCTTCACGCTGGCCGGCCTGGCCGCATTCTTGACCTCACCCGAGCAGACCGTTTGGCTCGAGGAGCCGGCAGCACAAGGAATCGAAGACCCAGTCAGCAGCCGTCATCGCCTCGCCTGGGCTGCCAGCTTCTTCTGCCTATCCGTGCTCGCCAAGGAAACTGCCATCGTGCAGCCGGTAGCACTGCTCCTGCTCCAGTTGCCTGCCCTGCTGCGGACGCAGGGAACGAAGCGGCGCAGAGCCGGCCGCTGGGCGCTGGCGTTCGGCAGTTCCCTTCCCGTGCTTGCCCTGTGGTTTGCCTACCATCGCTGGAAGACCGGCTTCACCTTCGGCAATCCCGAGTTTTTGCGGTATAACGCCACGGCCAACTTGACCGCGGCACACCTGATCAGGGCCTTTTCCTTCAGGTTTTTACACCTTTTCTGGCAGCGATCCATCTGGCTGCCCCTGGTTCTCGCGTTTGCCTGCCTGCTGCTGCCGCGCCGTGTGGCGCTGCGCGACCCCTCTCTGCCGGCTAAAGTCGTGCGTTCCATCGGCATCCTCGTCCTGGCAAACTGGATCGCGTTTTCGTTCCTGGGCGGTGCGCTGCTTACCCGTTACCTGCTGCCGGTCTATCCCCTGCTGCTGCTCGTTGCGGTGAGCCTGTGGCGGGAGCGGACGGTCAACTGGGGATGGCTGGCGGCGCTCACCGGGGCCGCCTTTCTCAGCGGCCTTTGGCTGAACCCGCCGACCTACTTCGCCCCGGAGGATAACCTCACCTATCGCGACATGGTGGTCGTGCACGGGGAGGCCATCGCCTGGCTCGAGGCGCACGCCCCGGATGCCACCGTGCTCACAGCCTGGCCGGCGGCGGCCGAGCTCTTCCGCCCGGAGCTCGGCTACACGCACCATCGCTTCAAGGTGGTCTCGCTTGAGGATTTTTCCCCGGCGCAGATCAGCAAAGCCGCCGCGGAGCCCGGCCGTTTTGACACCGCGCTGGTCTTTACGACGCACTACGTCACACCCGCGTTTCGAAGCTATCTGCTGGCCCGCCCGAACTCGAAGCGCGGCCGTGAGTACCTCCGCGATCGTGACCTCACGCCGGCGGAGATCGCTCGAGCGCTTGGCGGCACCATCGTCTGGCAGGACGACCGCAACGGGGAGTGGGCGGCGGTGCTCGCATTTCACCGCAGCTATGACGCGCTCCTGAGCCCGATGCATTCATTCGCCTCCGGTCACCCCGGCAGAACGAAGGCAAGCCGGTAGGCGAAGGCGTCAAGTCCGGTCCCATAGAAGTTTGCAGCCCGTTCCACAGACCGGTAGCCGAGCCGTTCATAAAGCTGAATGGCCGCATCGTTGCCGGTGAACACATGCAAGGTCATGCTTTCGGCTTCGCGCGCCTTGGCCATGGTGTGCAGATCCGTCATGAGCCGCGTCGCGATGCCCCGCCCGCGCCAGGCTGGGTCCACGTCGAGCGTCACCACGTAGCCGGTAATCCGCCGCCGCTCTTCTCTCTCAAGGTGCACGATCGCGAACCCGAGCAGCCGTTCCGGAGCGAGCGGCATGCCCACGGGCTCGCTCGGCTCCACGGCAAGCCGGACCAATGCATGAGCGGCTCCGGCAAACCGGCGCATCGCCGCTCGCGAAAAACGGAACGGCGGTTCGAAACACAGCGTGTCGAGTTGATAGAGGCGATCGAGATCGCCGGGCTGGAGATTCCGCAGATTCATCGCAACCAGTGGAATCGCAAAATCCTATGACTGTCCACCGGCCCGTGAAGGCTTTGCTTAACGCCGGGCCCGTCAACAAACCCAAACCCTGTACCCTGAAGAGCATGAGCATAGCCACCAAAACCGGCGACGACGGATCGACCGCGCTGATCGGAGGGGTGCGCGTCTCCAAAGCCGATCTCCGCGTGGAAGCCTATGGCACGGTGGATGAGCTGAACGCCACCCTGGGCGTGGCGCGCAGCCTGTGCCGCGATCCCGAGGTCCGCGAGCGCACCGAAGCCATCCAGCGCACCCTATTTCGTGTCGGCGCCGCGCTCTCCCGGGCTGCCGGCGACCAGCGCGCGGCGACTGACGTGGCTCCCGCCGATGTGGAGGCGCTCACCGAGCAGATCTACGCGATCGAAGCCGTGGAGGGCATCTTGTCCGACTGGTCCCTGCCCGGCGCACATCCGGAATCCGCCGCCTTTGAGGTCGCTCGTACCGTCTGCCGCCGCGCCGAGCGCTGCGCCGTTCGCCTGCACGAGGCCGGTCACAGCGTGCCCCCCGAGCCGCTGATTTATTTGAATCGCCTATCGGACCTGCTCTGGCTCTTCGGTCGCCTGATCGAGCATCGCGCGGGAGTGGACAGCCGTCTGCGCGAGGACACGAAACAGGGTCCCGACTGGTCGCGCGCCTGGTGAGGGCTTCGCCGGTCACCTTGGCGAACAGAGCGCGCCTCGTGCTCGAACCGCTTCGGTGATAAGCCATGGAAGTGCTCTTCGAGGGCCGACACGCTGATGCGAGGTTCTTTCGGAGCATTTTGGTGGGCAGTGAGGGACTCGAACCCCCGACATCCTGCTTGTAAGGCAGGCGCTCTAACCAGCTGAGCTAACCGCCCCACCGGGGCCTCGCACGTGGCCTCAAAACAAATCGCCAGAGCCCGTTAAGTCAGACCCCGCGACTCAGACCGTTATACCACCTAACCTTTTTACCCGGAAGCACTACCCGGAAGCCCACATCGGCACCCGGATCGGACTTTCAAGCCCTTCTCCGAAGCAGCGGAACAAACTCCGACGGTCAGCCCAGGCGCTGCAACAGCTCCGCCTCGTCTACCACCTCGATGCCGAGAGCGCGGGCCTTCTCCAGCTTGGAGCCGGCGTCCTCTCCGGCAACGACGAAGCTCGCCTTCTTGGAGACCGACCCCGCCACCTTGGCGCCCGCGGCCTCCACACGCTCCTTGGCCACCTCGCGCGAGAGCGTGGGGAACGTCCCTGTGAGCACCACAACCTTGCCTTCCAGCGCGCCGCCCTCCGCACGCTGGGGTGCGGGCATGGTGAAGCCGAGCGCCTGCAGATCTCTTACCAGCGCGCGATTCTTCTCAAGCGAAAAGAACTCGACGATCGCTTCCGCCACGCGCGGCCCCACCTCATTGACCGCTTCCAGTTGATCCGCGCTCGCCTCGATCAAGGCATCGATTGAACCGAAGTGCATCGCCAGCAGTCCGGCGGTGCGCTCCCCCACAAAGCGGATTCCCAGGCCGAACAGCACGCGTGCCAGCGGCGCCTCTTTGGAGCGGGCAATCTGCGCCAATAGCGCGTCCGCGGTCTTGGCACCTACCCGCTCCAGGGCAATGAGCTGCTCGCGCTGGAGACGGTACAGGTCGGCGATGGAGCGGATCAGCGGTTCGCGCGCCTGCACGGGCTGGCCGTCATCGGCCGTGGCCTCTCCAGGCGCCTGGCCGAGCAGCTGCGTCACCATGGCCTCCCCCAGGCCCTCGATATTCATCACACCGCGCGCCGCCCAGTGCAGCAGCTCCTCGCGCACGCGTGCCGGGCACTGCGCGTTCACGCAACGGAAGTCCACCTCCTCGGGCATCTTCACAAGCTCGCTCGCGCACACGGGGCAATGCGTCGGAAAGACGATCTCCCGTGTGCCGCGCGGATGCTCTGCGTCGTCGACGACCTCCGTGATCTTGGGAATCACGTCACCGCCGCGCTCCACCGCCACGAAGTCGCCGATGCGCACCCCGAGACGCGCGATCTCGTCAGGGTTGTGCAGCGTGGCGCGCGTGACCGTGATGCCGCCGATCGCCACCGGAGCCAACGCCGCCACCGGCGTAACTTTGCCCGTGCGTCCCACGTTGAACAGCACATCCTGCAGCTGGGTCACGCCGCCGCGCGCTGCAAATTTGTAGGCAATCGCCCAGCGTGGCGCCTTGCCGGTAAACCCCAGGCGGCGCTGCTGCGTCACCGCATCCACCTTCAGCACAACACCGTCGATTTCATACGGCAACGAGTCTCGCAGGCCTTCCATCTCGTAGATAAACGCAAGCGCCTCCTCGACCGACCCGGCAATGATCGTGTTCTTGTTGACCAGAAATCCCGCACGGCGCAGCGCCTCCAGCGCGCCGGACTGCCCAGCCAGCAGCATGTCCCCGTCGCGCAGCAGGAAATAGGCAAACAGCTCCAGCCGTCGCGTCGCCACGATATTCGGGTCCACCGTGCGGAGCGTGCCGGCGGCGGCGTTGCGGGGGTTGGCCGCGGGGGCCTGCCCGGCAGCCTGGCGATCGGCGTTCATGCGCTCAAAGGCCTTTTGCGGCAGCACCACCTCGCCGCGCACCTCAAAGGCCTGCGGCAATCCCGCATCGGCGAGCCTTGCGGCCGAGATATGCAGCGGTACCGTGCGGATGGTCCGCACATTGACGGTCACATCCTCACCGATGGCTCCATCTCCGCGCGTGAGACCGGACTTCAGCACGGCCTCCCCACGCGCGCCGGCGGTGTACTGCAGCGCCAGGGAAAGCCCGTCGAGCTTCAGCTCGCACACATACCGCACAGCCTCGCCCTCCGTCAGGGCACCGGCGACACGCTCCGCCCAGGCGCGCAGCTCGGCTTCGTTGTAGGCGTTGTCGAGCGAGAGCATGGGGCGCGAGTGCGCGGCCTTGGCAAAGCCTTCCTTGACCTTGCCCCCGACGCGCTGTGTCGGCGAATCGGCCGTGAGGAGATCGGGGTGCTCCGCCTCCAGGTGCTTCAGCTCGTTCATGCGCGCGTCATACTGCGCATCGGTCCACTCGGGAGAGTCCAGCACGTAGTACAGGTACTCATGGTGGCGCAACTGCTCACGCAGGGCTTCGATCTGCTCTTGGGGCGAACGCGGGGCGGTGGACAGGGCGGGCATCGCCAAAATTATAAGCATTATTGTTTGCCCGCTTCCTTCGCGTGATTTTGCGTAAACCTCCGCGCTCTCCGCGTTCCCGCCCTCCTCCTGCAGAGCAAGAACGCACCGGAACTAAAAGCGACCCGCACCAGCGCGTTACACTGGGAAGGAGGAGAATTCGCGATGGCGCACATGGTTTTTTGCACAAAATACAAGGCCGAGATGGAAGGGCTGGACGAACCGCCGTTCGACTCCGACTTCGGGCAAAAGATCTACAAGAACGTCTCGCAGAAGGCCTGGAACGAGTGGATCGAGCGGCAAAAGATGCTGCTGAACGAATACCGCCTGCAGCCCTGGACCCGCGAGGCGCAGGAGTTCCTTGTCGAGCAGATGAACGAGTTCTTCTTCGGCACCGGCGGTGAGTTGCCCAAGGAATTTGTTGCCCCCTCGCCGTCCTAAGCTCTCCGTACCACCCATCATGCAGATCGAAGTCCGTAGAGGTGACCGATGGCCGCAACGGCAGTGCTCCCCTTCCTTTCCGTCGAGCAATACCTATCTTCCAGCTACGAGCCCGATGCGGAGTATGTGGATGGCCAATTGGAGGAGCGGAACTTGGGAGAGTTCGATCATGCAGACCTGCAAACCGAGCTTGCGGCCCTATTGCGAGCCCAGAGTGTGGCCTGGGGTATCCGAGCGGTCGTTGAAGCGCGGGTACAGGTGGCCCCTGGACGCTTCCGCGTGCCGGACGTCTGCGTGATGCCGTTGAGTTGGGAGCGCACCCGCATCATCACAGAAGCACCCATGCTCTTCCTCGAGGTGTTGTCGCCGGAGGATCGCATGGCGCGCGTCCTGGCTCGTTGCCGCGAGTTTCTCGCCATGGGCATACCCCAGATTTGGCTCTTTGATCCATGCGATCCTAAGGACCGCCGCGCCTACCGCCTCTTTTCCGACGGTTCCCTGCACGAAGCTACCGGATCTCTGCGCCTGCCCGGCACACCGATCACCCTCGATCTCCCCTCCCTCTTCGCTGTCCTTGACCGCTAGTCCCCACAGCCGTCGGGCAGCCTTGGTGTACACTCAAGGAACCCCGCGCGGGCCGTTATGGCTGGCGCTCACAACAAAAGTCGGGACGTGGCTCAGCCTGGTAGAGCGCACCCTTGGGGTGGGTGAGGTCGCTAGTTCGAATCTAGTCGTCCCGACCATCTACTCTTGATCTTTTCTCAACCGATACCTGCACATCAACGTAGCTGCACCGCATACAGCGACGTGCGCGCCAGGATGTACAGCGTCTTGCCGTCCGCGCCGCCGAGCAGAAGCTGTGTCGGATGCTCCGGCACGGTGATCCTGCCGACCTCCGTGCCATCCCGCAGATAAACATAGATCTGGCCGTCGCCCACATACACATTTCCGTCCCTGTCCCATGCAAGCGCCTCACCGCCGCGCTGCGCGAAGAGCTTCACCTGACCCAGGCTGCCGTCCTCCCCTACCCTGGCTGACCAGGTCTTGTGTTCGTCCTCGTCGGAGAAGTAGGCCTGACCGCCGGCCGGCACCCTCGCCAGACCGAAGGCCCGAATCTCAGGGCTCATCTTGGTGCCGTAATACAACGTGCCCTTCACGAAGCTGTCGCTGGCCGGCAGAAATGTGGTGCCGTCCGGCGAAATGAACTGCCACGGCCTGCCGGCGGCGCTCTGTCCTTCCTCGTCGATAAAACGCCAGTAATCCACCGGCAGCACCGCGGTCTTACCTGCCATGGGCTGCGCGGCCTGGGGCTTCAGGACCGTGATGGCCCCCATGGGATCATCGGGTCTCATGCTCAGCACGGTTCCATTGCCCTCGTAGCTGGTCGCCAGCAGGTCACCGGCCCCATCGAAAAACAGGTTCACGGCAGCGATCGGATTGCTGCGCACAGTCTCCGTGAGCTGCTTCTCCTCATTCCAGCGGTAAATTCTTTGCCGCGGATAGTCACTGAAGTAAAGCCTGCCTCCGGGATCGAGAGCCGCGCCGGAGATGTTATAAAACCCCGTATCGAGCCGGCGCACCGGGCTGCTCACGAAGGACGGCAGCGCGGGCACGGTAGGGGTCCGCATCTCGGTGCCGATGATGTCCAGCGAAGCTATCTCCTTCTGGCGCAATTCGCCGCCGGGGCCGCCGAGCACTACCGCATTGTCGAAGGCGGCTTTGGAATCCGAGTAGACATGCAGATTGCGGAAGTGGATGTGCTCCGAGTTCGTCACATGCACCGCGGTGGGAAACGGCTGGAACATGCTGACCACGCGGTAAGAGTGAAAGTTCGCAAACGTGATGTCGTGCGAATCGTCCACCTCGATCGGCAGACAGAAGCCGCCTTCCCCGCGCTCCTCCTCGGTCTGCAGCGCGTAGATGCCCCAATGCGCCGCATGGTCCAGCACGATCTCGTTGCGCACATGGTGCTCGCTTGAAAGCTCATAAACGCGGCCCGGCGTGCTCGTCTGCGAGATATACATCCCGGCCTGCGCAAAGGTGTTCGGCGTCCAGATGTTGGAAAACGTGCCGCCCCCGCCGCCCGTCACCCAGATAGACGGATACTGCGAATCCCAGCGGCGCTTAGGGTCCGGATCGCCCGAGTGCTGTGCGTTATAGATCCCATAGGGGGAGCCGTCCGGCGACTGCGTGCCATGACCGCCCAGCAGGCGCGTATCGCTCATCATTGAGTCCGCGCCGGCCCTCCACTCCACACCGATCGCCAGAGGGTTGTTCCCGTTCGTTGACAGCCCGATGCCGCTGACGAGATTTACCCCACCCGGCGGCGTCGAAAGCAGCGCCTTGGGAGCGCCCACGCCGTGAAACGCCGGGGTTCCGTCCGCCAAAAAGATCTGCGTGCGCGAGGGGTGCAGCGCGATCAGGACCGTCTCGGGCCGCAGCGCCAGGCTATCGCTGACCAGGAAGTAGCCTTCGGGCACATAGAGCACCCTGTGCTCGGCGATGGCGCGCCGAAAAACAGCGGTGTTGTCCGTCTTCGCATCGCCCTGGGCGCCCAGGTCCAATACGTTCGTCCACATTTCGGGGGACGGCAGCGGCTTGATCGCCGGCGGCAGTGGGGCCGGCATGTTGACAATGGGAGCGGCATCGAGAACGGTCTCAATCCTGCCGGGGTCCCCGAACGAACCCATCGTGAGGCCGTGCGTGAAGTGCCGCACATGGTAGATCGGGGCTGGGCCTGTAACGCTTTTTCCGGACTCGCGCAGTTCGGCCAACGTGGGTGTGTCCCTTACATCCAGGTCCTCAAAATTAATCTCCGTCTTGGCATTGGCTTCGTTCGAGATCACCACGCCCGCGCCGGAGATGTTCTCAAACCGCGACTCCTTGATCCAAAGCTCATCGGCAAAGCCCGGCTCGATGACGATCGCATGCGGCGTATCGCGGAAGGCGTCCCGCACCAGCGTCAAACCGGCCTCATGTTCCAGAATGGCCGCCTCGCGCTGGCCGTCGAAGCTCGAATCGAGCAGCGTGAACTGCCAGCCCGGCGAGGGCTTGCGCGTCATGATGCCGTAGCGGCCGCCATGGAAGTGCAGGTCTTCGGCCTCATTGCCCACGTCGTGCAGACCGGCCATCCCCGAGCCGAGCCGGAAGTCCATGTGCGACAGATAGCAGTGCTGCGCGATGTGAAAACGTATCCCGACGGCCGCCGGGTTGCCTTCCCCGATCTCGAGATCGACGTTCGACATCGCCGAATAAAACGTACCGGGATTGGCATCGACAATGTGCGCCTGCGCGGGCACAACCCCGGGAAACGGCGTCTCGCTGCCCTGCCGCGGCCGTCCATCCCCGAAGCGGCCGCCGGCGAAGAAGACCATGTATCCGATGCCCTCCGCATAACCGGGCGTGTGCGGCGGCAGCAGCAGCACCGGCCTTGTCGGCCCCACGCCGATCACGCGAATGCCGGGCCAGACAAAGAGCGTATGGGTGATGCGGTAGGTTCCGCTCGGCAGAAAGACGATCCCTTGCCGCCGCGGTTGCTCCTGGATCGTGTCGAGCGCCTTCTGCAGACTGGCTGTATCGTCCCCCAGGCCATCGCCGTGCAAACCGTCCTGCCCCGCACGGAGCGTGATAGCTTGTGGGTCTCTCGGGGCCACGGGAAATACGGATCGTGTGGTCTGCCCCAAAGCAGAAAGGGTCAAAAGCGTAACCGCCAGGGCGAATCGTCTTGCTCGCTGCATAGTGTCCCGCTCCCAAGAGAACAGGGAAAAGGTACAGGGAACAGGGGTATAAGGGAAAGACGCGTCGTTTATGACGGAGCGGCGGCCCGGCCGGTCGCGATAGGTTCAGGACATCGTCGCACTTGAACGGGAGCTGATCTCGCCATTCGATTTCGGGGATCTTCCCTGCGAAAATAGAGTCATGCCGTTACCCTTGCGCGACAAGGAACTCGTGCAGATCGTCGATGCCGCGCTTGCGAGCGCCACGGAACGGGCCCGCACCGGTGAGGGCGTCTCATGGCTCGCCTGCCGTCCCGGCTGCACCGACTGTTGTCACGGCGTCTTTCGCATCTCCGCGCTCGATGCGGAACGATTGCGCTCCGCGTTTCGAACACTTCAGCAGGAAGACCCAACGAGGGCGGCAGCCATCCAGACCCGGGTGCTGTCTCTGGTCGGCGAGCTCCGCTCCTCGTTCCCCGGCGATCCCCTCACGGGCGTGCTCGACCCCGAGGAGGATTCCACCTGGGACGACTTCGCCGACCTGCCCGCGGCCAATGCCGCCTGCCCCGTCCTCGATCCCATCACCGGCCGTTGTGAGCTCTACAGCGCCCGTCCTCTCACGTGCCGCCTCTTTGGACCACCCGTGGAGAATGAAGCCGGAATAGGGATCTGCGAGCTCTGCTACGTGGGCGCGGGTAGAGCCGACATTCTGCACGGGGAAATGTCTCTCGGTCATCGGGCTCTCGAAGAGCAACTCAATCATGAGTTCGCTCCCCAGGAAACGATCATTGCCTGGGCGTTACTTCCCGATCAGAAACAGAACCGATAAGCCACCCTGTTTGCACCTGTAATAAACGCGTATCAACTCCATCCATGACCCGAAAACTATGATCCGCAAATAGTCATCGTAGTAAGAACAAGGATTTATCCCATGATGGCAACCAATAGCTTGGCGGCTCCGGAGCGGGCCGGTCAATCGCTCGGCAGATTTCTTCAGGACCGGCGGGCCAAACTCGATCCAGCCTCCTTCGGCTTCTCAGCCACCCGCCGCCGTACACCCGGTCTGCGGCGGGAAGAGGTCGCGCAACGAGCCAACATCAGCTCGGCCTGGTATGTGTGTCTGGAACAGGGCCGGGGTGGTGCCCCCTCGGCCGACGTGCTCGATAACCTGGCCAAGGCACTGCTGTTGACGGATGCCGAGCGCGAACACCTGTTCCTGATCGGACTGGGACGGGCGCCCGAGGCCAGCTACAGGCATCCTGACGATATCGAACCGCGGTTGCAGCGACTCCTGGATCAGCTGGGTCCGGCGCCGGCCTTCATCAAAACCGCAACATGGAATGTCGTAGCCTGGAACCGGGCCGCGACGGTGCTTTGGCCGAACTTCGGACAGCTTCCAATCCATGAGCGCAACACGCTGCGTCTGGTCTTCCTCGATCCGCGCGCGCGTGCCCTGTACTTCGACTGGGACGCTGTGGCGCGGATGGCTGTCTCGGCCTTCCGCGCAGACGTGGCCCGGGCGGGTGCCATGGCGGAGGTCGCCGCCTTGGTCGAAGAACTCTCACGTTCCAGTGCGACATTTAAAGCGATGTGGCAGGACAACGATGTGTCGGCCAGTGTCCATGCAATGAAGGACCTGCGGCATCCGACCCTTGGAACGATCAGCTTCGAATGCTCCACCTTCGGGGTGGACGGACGGCAGGACCTCACAATGGTTGTCTTCTTGCCGGCGACCCCGGACGTCGCGGAGGGTATCGCGAATCTGCTCCGCACGCCGCAACAAGCCGGATAGGGCATGGCAGAACTGCGCCGCGCCGATGCCTCACCCTTGAGATCGCTCACCCAACCCAGGACGCGGTCGGTGCTCGTGCTCGTGGGACACGATGGACTTGGGATCGGCTTACTGACCGATATCATTCGCAGCCGCGATCTCATTGAGATGTTTCTGGTAGGTAGCGGTCGTCTGTTTGCCTATTGCGTGCAGGCGGTTTAGGGAGATGATCGCCTTGTTCTTCGCTGCCCATAGATGGAGAGGCACCAGCGCGCCGCGCAGGGTCTGCCCCAACTCGGTCAGCTCGTAGTCGACACGAGGGGGCACGGAGGGAAACAGCGTGCGTGTGACAATGCCGTCGGTCTCCAGTCGCTTCAGGGTCATCGTGAGCATTCTTTGCGAGATACCGTTGACGCGCCGCTGAATCTCGTTGTAGCGCAGCGAACCCTTGGACAGGGCTCCCACAACCATGATGGTCCATTTGTCTCCGACGCTGGCGAGCACGTCGGCCAAACCCTTGCAATCGGTGGCCGATAACGCAAGCTCAGGAACAGATATGTTCGTTTCGCTCAAGAAAGTGCCTCCTTGTACAGCTTCCGCACACATCCCATACTAGCGTTACGAACCATGTGTTCGTGCTGCTTTCCCCGATGACGGAGAGGGCGGCGATGGACGAAAGGACAAACGAATGCCGAAACTATTGGTTGTTGAGGCCAGTCCCCGGGGAGAGTACTCGATCTCCCGCAATCTGGCGACGATGTTCGTGGAGCGATGGAGAGCCGCGCATCCGGATGGCGAGATTACCGAACGCGATCTCGCGAAGATGGATCTACCCTACGTCAATCTACCCTGGTTGGGTGCCAGCCTGACTCCCATCGAAAAGCATACCCCGGAGATGAAGCATGTACTCCAGGTCTCCAACCAGCTCGTGGCTGAACTTCTGGCCGCGGATCACATGGCCATCAGCACCCCGGTCTACAACTACAACATCCCTGCAAACCTCAAGTCCTACATCGATCACATCGTGCGCAAGGGGCTTACGCTGGGCATGACGGGCGAGGGCCTGCTTCATGGCAAAAAGTGCACGGTTCTGATAGCTTCGGGCGGCGTTTATACAGAGGGCTCACCGATTCGGGATCGGGACATCGCCACGATTTATCTGCGTTTGATTCTCAAGGTGATCGGCATCGAGGACGTGACGGTCGTTGCAGCTGGCGGGAGCAAGGTCGTCGATCTGGGAGAAAAGCCGCGTGCTGAATTTCTCCGGGCGTTTGAGCCGGCCGTCCTCTCCGCCGTGCAGGCGTAAGGCACCCGTCCGGTCAGGAAGCTTCGCAGACTCAGGGGGAAAGACTCATGCCTAGCACTGCGGATGATTGAACCGTGCAGCCTTCAACGGCAGCACCAGCTCTCCTGTCGGCAGTAACGAAGCTGGAGGAGGTCGGACCGATGGTGTCCGGCCTCCAGCGCTCGCCATGGTGCCGCTGCACGTAATGGAACCGTCGCACACGTAATGGAACCGTCGCACGCACACTGAAGCCGCCGCACGCACACTGAAGCCGTCTTACGCAAAAGCGTGCCGGCTTTAGCTGTCGCTGGTGACACTCGTCGTCACGGGCACCTGCCTCGGCACGCAATGCTCATCGGCCAGATGCAGCCACCGATCCAGCGTAGCGATTCCTCGCTCCAGTTCCTCCTTCGTCACAATCAGCGGCGGCGCAATCACGAAGTGCGACACCCAGGCCTGGATAATGACTCCTTCACTCAACGTCTTGGCCGCAATCTGATCCACCAGCAGGGGCTTGCCGCCGACCTTATCGGCATAGGTGTTGAATGGCTCCTTGGTCACCGGATCGCGCACCAGATCCACCGCCCAGAAGAGGCCTTTGCCGCGCACATCCCCCACGCTCGGATGCCTTGCCTTCAGGGCGAGCAGCCTTTCCTCCACGAACGGCCCCAATTCCCTCGCCCGCTCCACCAGATGCAATCGCTGCATCTCGCGAATGGTGGCCACAGCCGGTTTCAACGTCATCGGATGTGCCTCATACGTGTGCCCGTGCGAGAAGTAATGGTCCTGGAAGAACTCCCCGATCGCGGAACTCGTTGCGCACAGCCCCAGGGGCACATAGGCGGACGTGATTCCCTTTGCGGTCGTCAGGATGTCCGGCGTTACGCCCCACAGATTCATCGCAAACCATTCGCCGGCGCGCCCCCATCCGCTCATCACCTCATCGGCGATCAGCAGCACGCCGCTTTCATCGCAGATGCGCCGGATCTTGGCCATGTACTCCACCGGCGGCACAATCACGCCGTTGGTCCCCACGATGGGCTCCACCAACACCGCGGCCACATCTGACTCGTTGCGGATCATGTGCTCGATATAGTCCGCGCAGGCGATGCCGCAGCCCGGATACGTGTGCCGGATGGGACATTTGTAGCAGTGCACCTCCGGCCCGAAGATCACGCCCTGCCCCTTGCCGCGCGGCTCGGTCGCCCAGCGTCGCGGATCGCCCGTCGCCGCTATCGAGCCCGCCGTGGACCCATGGTAAGAACGGTATCGCGCGATAATCTTCGATTTGCCCGTGTACATCCGCGCGATCTTGAACGCCGCTTCGTTGGCATCCGTGCCGGATGTCGTAAAGAAGAACTTATCCAGTCCCTTCGGCAGCACCTCCAGCAGCAGCTTGCTCAGCTCTGCCCGCGCCGTCGTCGCATACCCCGGCATGGCATACGCCAGCTCCTGCGCCTGCTGCGTGATGGCCTCGATCACCGCCTGATTCTTATGCCCCAGGTTCATGCACATCAGCTGCGCGCTGAAGTCCAGGTAGCGTTTCCCCTTCGCATCGGTGATGTAGCAGCCGTCGGTATCGACGATGTGCATCGGCGTCCAGTTCTTCTGGTACCGCCAGGTGCCATAGTTCGTCTCCCGCGTAATCTGCACCACCTCGTCGGAGGTCAGGGGAAGGCTGTCTTCGACAGGAACGGGGGAGAGGTCCAAAACGCTTTCAGGCATTCCTCAAGCTCACGCGCAGGTTTGCCCGTTGTCAAGCCCCTTCCGGCAGTTCTGCTGATTGGACAGCAAAAGAAGGCTGCTTGCCCCGCTCCCCCGAGGAAAAGCGGCATTCTCCTAAGCTTCTGAACCCTATGTGCTTCAGGGTCAATGAGAAAATGCACGCACGGAGAGATCGAATGAGGATGAGTCGGCTTGGTTTTGTCCTGGCGCTCCTGGCGGTGCTCGTCGCAGCATCGGCTTGGCTGATCCACAGGCGCACCGATAACGCCCGCCAAATCGAGGGACTTTACCTCAAGAGCGAGTACCGCATTCCCATGCGCGATGGCGTGACACTCTTCACCCAGGTCTATCTCCCGAGAGATAGAACGAAGACCTATCCGTTCCTGATCCAACGCACCCCCTTTGGTGTATCGCCCTACGGAATCAACCGCTATCGTCCGCAGTTGGGTGCCTCGCCCGAGTTCGATCACGCCGGCTACATCTTCGTCTTCCAGGATGTGCGCGGGCGCTTCCAGTCACAGGGTGAATTCGTCGACATGCGCCCGCACATCGATCACCCCGCGCCGGGACAGACGGACGAAAGCACCGACATGTACGACACGGTGGAGTGGCTGCTTAAGCATGTTCCCTTGAACAGTGGAAGGGTCGGGATCTGGGGCATGTCCTACCCCGGTTTTTATACCTCGGCCTCCCTCATCGATTCGCATCCTGCAATCAAGGCCGCCTCCGTCCAGGCCCCGATGACCAATCTGTTCCTGGGTGACGACGCATATCACAACGGCGTCTTCATGCTCGCCGAGCAGTTCTCCGTGTACGCCAGTTTCTTCAAGCCGCGCAACGCGGGACCCAACTTTCCATCTCAAAACGTCACAAATTTCGACTACCGCACCTCAGACGGGTATGCCTTTTTCCTCAAGCATGGACCGGGTCTGAAGACAATCGCCGCTCTCGCCCACAATCCATGGCTTGACGAGAACATGCAGCACGACACCTTCGACGAGTACTGGAGATCGCGCGACATCGCTCAACATTTACACAACGTTCGTTGCCCCGTGCTGCATGTCGGAGGATGGTTCGATGCCGAAGACCTCGCGGGCACCTTCCATACCTATAGCGCGATGGCCGAAGCAAATCCCAACTCTAGAAATCTGCTCATCATGGGCCCTTGGGGGCACGGAGACTGGCTGCGTTCTGCGGGCCGGCAACTCGGTCCGTTCGACTTCGGCTCAGATACAGGCACATTCTTCCGCCATGAAGTTCTTCTTCCCTTCTTTGAGCACTACCTGAAAGACGCGCCGTTTCCCGATATTCCCGGGGCACTCGCGTTTGAGACAGGTACCAACCGGTGGCAGCGCTACCCCTCCTGGCCGCCGCCCGGTACGCAGCCCGCGAGCCTCTACCTTCATAGCGGTGGGAGACTAGGATTCGATCCACCCACCGCGCAGGAAAACTTGTTCGATGAGTACGTCAGCGATCCGGCAACTCCAGTTCCCTACTTCGAACACGCCTCTACCGACCTCGACGAAAGCTACATGTACGGGGACCAGAGATTCGCCGCCGCCCGCCCGGACGTGCTCGTCTACAGGACAGATTCACTCAATCAGGATTTGACCGTCGCCGGGCCGATTGCCGTACACCTTGCAATCTCGAGCTCCGCAACGGACTCCGATTTTATCGTCAAGCTCATCGACGAGGATGCCTCTCACACGAATGCGCCCGGCTATCAGCAACTGGTCCGCGGCGAACCGATGCGCGCGCGCTTTCGCAACTCATTCTCCAGCCCCGAACCCCTGCAGCCGCATCAACTGACGTTCATCGACTATGCCATGCCCGATATCAATCACACCTTCGTGCGCGGACATCGCATTGTGGTTCAGATTCAGAGTTCGTGGTTTCCGCTGGCCGATCTGAACCCGCAATCCTTCATGCGGATCTCCGAGGCAAAGCCGAACGACTTTGTGAAAGCCACGCAACGCATATTCCACGGGCCCAAGGCCGCCTCCAGCCTCGTCTTCCAGGTACTGAAGCGGTAACGCCCTTTGGCGAACTCCAGCATCCCTGCAGGGCCCGCTTCAGACTCCAGGACGGTGTCGTCCACACTTGCGCCGAACGTCTGGATGCGCTGGCCCTCGGCATGGAACAGTTCGCACTCCCATCGCACGATGCGATCAAGGCAATCTGCCCGGTGCCGTGGCGTCCAAAGCACCAGGGCAAAATAGCTGACGGTTTGCCTTTATTTTCATTCCCGGAGCCGGGGTGGGAAGGGAATCTACGGTTGTTCTTGCGTTTGTCTGTTCTCTATACCCTCTGCCAATCCACTCCCAGAGCCTATAATTTCCAGTTCCTGTCTTTTCGCTTCAGAGGGCAAACGCTTATCGTCCGCTGCCACGCGGAAAGCCCGCGAAGCGGCGTAAACTTAACCTATGCGGCGTCTCATGGCGTATCTGCGCAGCGGTCGAGGGATCTCAGGCTTTGCCGTGCTCACGCTGGGATGGATGTTGCTCGTCATTCTGGAGGGCGCGGTCGTGCGCGCCACGGGCTCCGGCGCCGGCTGCGGCAAACATTGGCCGCTCTGCAATGGGGAGTTCATTCCGCAGCACCCACGGGTCGCCACCATGATCGAGTTCGCCCATCGCTCAATCACCGCCGTGTGCAGTGGCCTTGTCTTTGCCCTGGTAGCCTGGACCTTTCTGGCGCATCCGCGCGGGCACCGCGTCCGCAAGGCCGCCATCTGGTCCGTGGTGCTGCTCTTCACCGAGGCCCTGCTCGGCGCTGTGCTGGTGCTGGGTGGGTACGTCGAGCACAACACCTCCGACATGCGCGTTCTGGTCCAGAGCGTGCACTTCACCAACACACTGCTGCTGCTCGGGGCGCTAACGCTGACGTGGTGGTGGCAGAAGCCGCACGCAACCGTGATCACTGTTTCCACTAGCGGGAAACGCGCCACAGGACAACCTCCGGCTTGGCTGGGCCGCCTCGTCTCGATGCGCCAAGCGATCTCGCTGCGCGGCACCGCTTGGCTGGCGCTCGCCTTTACCGTGCTCACGGGAGCAACGGGCTCCGTGGCCGCGCTTGCCGACACGCTCTTCCCCGCGGTCAGCCTACGCTCGGCGTTGTGGGCGGACCTGTCCTCAAGTTCGCCGCTGCTGGTACGCATGCGCTGGATTCACCCGGCCTCGTCCGCGGGTGCGGTTCTCGCGGTGATAGCCCTGGCGCTGGCCCTCGAGCGCACGCGCGGGCGATGGCTTCTGGCGCTGATCGCCTCGCAACTGGTGCTGGGCGTTGCGGATGTGTTGACGCTCGCCCCGATCAGCCTGCAATTGCTGCACCTGCTGGGCGCGGATTTACTGTGGATCGCGCTGGTCGCCACCGCGTCCCAGGTGCTCGAACCGGCACGGGTCCGGGTTTTCATCCCGGCCCCAAATGCCCCTGAGTTAGAAAGCGCATACTCCGCCTAGGGCTCCTGAACTTCGTCAGCTTGAGCCCGCGTATTGTAATGCACAGTGGATGAGGCGCACGTTGCTCAGGTCATATCTGTGATGGTTTGGACCATCCACATTCTCGAAATGATGCGCACTTTAAAATCAGCCGGGTTATTCATGTTTCTGATCGCAAAGCAAAAAATCGTAGCAATGTAAGTTTAGCAATCAGATATAGGTGAGTTGCCATTGTCTGCTGCAACTTTCAACAGCGGTATAGCTGCAAGCCGGACCAGCCCACCAGAGCGAAAAGGCCTCCAGTACCCAGAAATCGCATGGCCCTAAGACCTGGGAATAAGCAAACGCCATAACTTCATCAAGTCTCCTTGTGACGCGAGTCAGGGCTAAGTTCGGACTTACTGTGTGCATGCAAGGATGGTTGAATCGTAGGTTCCTGTTGCGTTTTGGCCGGGGAGCAAAGGGGAAGCAGGTCAAAATGCATGAATAACCGGATCTTTCTGCCAGCCATGTAGTTGTGCCATAATTCCGGCAGTACCGCGTAACCTCCTGCAACAATATTTTGTTTGGTGGCAGACCGATTGCCGTTTCAAGCCGCCCGGCGCTCCGGACTGACTTGCAGGCTGGCCGCATACTCGGCCATGGCTATCTTTAACTGTTCACATTCGGGACGCACGACAGACTGGCAGTAATTCAACAGAATTGCAGCATTCGTGCGCCAGTCCGCACTTTGAACCACGTCAGTAACGTTACGCATGAGCATCATACGAACATGGGTAGGGGTGTGGAAGGGTGGTACACGACTACATCGAAAGTGGTATACCGCTCCGGTGCACCCTTCGGTAAGTACCCTTCTGCGGCAAGCGGTGCATGGCCTCAGTTTTGACCCCGCGCTGTCTTCGGCCCGTTCAGCTATGGCGTCCGTTCAGCTAAGGCGCAGGGGCAGCGACCGGCATCACCGTCAAGCGGCTCAGGTTGCGCACCCAGCGCGCGGGCTTGACGTCCAGCGGGTCAATGACTTGAAAGGCCCCGTTCTCCTTCAACGACTGGCCGGCCTTCGCAATCGCCACCAGGAACTGTCCCTTGTGGAGCGCGCCCTGCAACTCCGCACCTGAGAACACTACAAAGTACCCGTCCGTGCCCGTGGCCACCACGTAGGACCGCAGCACATCGTGCTCGGTCGCGGCGCCCCCCAGCACGACGCCGGCCTTGGCAAGCACCTCCGAGACGAGCGGGCCGCTGTAGGTCTCCTGCTGCTGGCTGTGCGCGTTCAGAACCGTGACGCTCGTCTGCGGCATGGCCTGCAGCTCCATCAGCGACAGGGTTACATGACGGTCGCCCGAGCTCACCGTCAGCGCCGTGGAGAGCTGCCCGGGGACATGCGCGCGGTGGGCGGGTGCCATGGGTTCCTGCGCCGCCAAAGCCAGGCTGCCCGGCAAGGCAAGACCCCCGAGCATCGCGAACAAGAAGAAAATTCTCATACGAAACAGGGTACCGCGCGGCGACCGCGGATAGGGACGAAACGGGGGACCGCTCCGACGATACACCTGCCCGGATAGACGCAAAACGTCTTCCGGGTACACGCAAAAACGCCCTTCCGGGTACACTTCGAGAATAGGACCCCGCGTGCGGGGACTCACCTGCCGCACGGCAAGAGGAGGGGTTTGCGATGCCCACTGAGCTTTACTTCGAGGACCTGCGTCCAGGGATGCGCTTCCCTTCCGAGCGTAGCTACCGGGTGACGGCCGAGGAGATCAAGGAGTTTGCCGAACGCTATGATCCGCAGCCCTTTCACCTGGATGAGGCCGCCGGCGAGAGTTCGTTCTTCAAGGGCCTGGCCGCCTCGGGCTGGCTCACCGCCGCCATCGTCATGCGGTTGCGGGTGGAATCGCTGCACATCGCGGGCGGCATCATCGGGGCGGGGGTGGAGGAGATGCGCTGGACAAAGCCTGTGCGGCCGGGCGATGCCCTGCGTACCGAGGCCGAGATCCTGTCCGTGCGGCTATCCCACTCGCGGCCCAGCTTCGGCGTCGTGCAATCACGGACCACGGTCTTCAACCAGCGCGACGAGGTGATCATGCGTTCGGTGGTCAACTTTCTCGCGCCCCTGCGGCCCATAGCCACTTAGCCCCGGCTTTTACAGGGTTTTGCAAGCATTTGAGCGTATGCTAAAGCTGTGCGGATGACGGTGCTGGCATCGGGCTCCAAGGGCAATGCCACGGTCGTATCGGCCGGCGGCACCGGCCTGCTGATCGATGCCGGGCTCTCCTGCCGCGAGCTGTTGCGGCGTATGGCCCTTGTCGGCGAAGACCCCGCCCGGCTCACCGCCATTCTAATCACGCATGAGCACCTGGACCATGTGGCGGGGCTGAGCGTGCTGGCGCGCAAGCTCGGCATCCCCGTCTTCTTCACCGAGGCCACGCACCGCGCCTGGACCCGCATGATGACCCCGCGTAAGAAGACCACCTACGCGCAATGGCTCGAAAACCTGCGCCGGGAACAGGCAGCGCGCCGCGGCCTCGCCCTGACGACCGATGCCGACCGCCTCCCGGCCCATCTGCTGGCTGCCCCTTCATCCTCCAGCGTCACCTTCGCAGATGCTGCGGAAGAACCGGCGGCCATACCGCCGACACTCTCCCATTCCGGCTCTCCCCTGATTTTGAGCGCCCAGGCCGCATCCGGGCCCGAACCTGGATTCGCCGAGACTGCTCTGTACGAACCTGCACTCTCCGAGCCTGGCCTGCCCGAGCCCTGTGAGCCGGAGGAGACTCGCCAGGTCGCCCGCCTCGATCCCTCCTTCCTGCCGGCAATCGAATACTTCCAGGCCGGCAAACGATTCTCTGTCGGCGAAATTGATGTAAATCCCTTCACGGTCCCGCACGATGCCGCGGACCCCTGCGGCTTTGTCTTTCACGCCCGCCGGGAAAGCCTGCGCATGGCCGTTGCCACCGATCTGGGCTATCTGCCGCCGAACGTCAAGCTCGCCCTGCGCGAGGTCGATGTGCTGATGCTCGAGTCCAACCATGACCTCGAGATGCTGCGCGACGGCCCGTACCCCTGGTCGCTGAAGCAGCGGGTGCTGTCCCGCGTCGGGCACCTTTCCAACGCCGCAGCCGCGGAGTTCCTGACCCGCGACTACGATGGAGGCGCCCACACCATCGTCCTGGGTCACCTGTCCGAACAGAACAATCTTCCGGACCTGGCACGCTTCGCGGCCGAACAGGCCATCGGGGACCGGCTTTCGCTGCTCGGCAACCGCGTCGTGCTGGCGGGCCAGGATGACCCGCTTGAGTCGATTTGTCTGTAAACTGACGCCGATCTGTCTGTAAGCTGACCCCGATCTGTCTGTAAACTGACGCAGTCCCGCCCACGGGATATCCCACGGTCTGGGGATAGAACGCTTCCCTAAGCCTGCGATAGCATCATAGTAGGTGACCGCCACGGTTCCCGCTCATGGACTCCCCGTCGCACACTTGCCGCTGTCCGTTTGCCGCTCGCACCTCCCGCCTCCGTTTTCCAAAACCGGCAGTTTTGTATCGGCACGTGCCGCGAAGCGCTACCGGCTGCCCGGAACGGAGCACGCCATGACTCCATTTAATCTCCTCGCCGAGGCCACAGCCGTTTCACCGATTCTGGCTGCGGACCCGACCCGTGGCAGCGAGCTCCATCCTGAACGGACGGAGCGTAAACGGCCGCCCTCGCTGCTCGCCTACCCTGCCACCTACACGCTGATCGGTATCAATGTCGCCGCTTTTCTGCTGATGTCGATCTTCGGACCGATTCCGCTGCTGCTGCAGGGGCATGCCTACGGTTCCCTGCTCACCGAGCCCTTCAGTGTGGGGACGCTCGTGTTCTTCGGATCGAGCGCGCCCGACCGAATCCTGGCCCATGGCGAGTGGTGGCGGCTGCTGACAGCGAACTTTGTCCACGTCACGCCCTTGCATCTGCTGCTGAATATGTGGTGTCTCTGGAACCTGGGCCTGTTCGGCGAGCCGCTGCTGGGCCAGGGCGGCCTGGTTGCGGTCTATCTGCTCACGGGTATGGCGGGTATGCTGCAGTCGCTGGCCCTGGGCGTGCTCCGCGGGCAGTGGAGCGTGACCGCGGGGGCCTCGGGCGCGATCTTCGGCCTGGCGGGCATCCTGATCGTGCTGCTCTCCAATCGCAAGCTGGCCCTGCCCTGGACGGAGCTTCGCAGCCTGCGGCAGCAGGTGATCTTCTTTGCCGTCGCCAACCTGGCCATCGGCCTCGCCCCTGGGTTTCTGCCGGCATTCTCGCCGGACCATCTGCGGCGCATGCACCTGGACCCCAGCACCCTGCCCCGGATCGACAACAGCGCCCATGTAGGCGGTCTGCTCGCCGGCATCTTACTGGGCCTGCCCCTGTTTCCGCGCATGACCTCCGGCCGCTCCAGCTACCGTACCCGGCAGGTTCTGGTCTTTGTCAGCGCTGCCCTGGTGCTGTGTCTACTGTGTTACTCCGTGGCGGCGCTTACCCGGGCGGCCCTGTTTCGCTGAGCGGGACGAGGCGATCCTGCCGTCAATACCCTGCCCTCAATTGCCCGGCACAATGGCGGTGGCGGCAAACTTCCGCACCATGGCCAGCAGCAGCCGCCGATCGGTTTCGCCGAGGTTGGCCGAGTAGCGCTGGATCTCGGTAAGGAAGTGGATCTCCGTCTCGTTCAGGCTGGTACCTGTCATCTCACGAACCTGCTCATCGGCAAAAAACTGGCTGAGCGGCAGATTCAGGGCCATGGCGATCTTCTGCAGCGTCTCCAGGGATGGGATGGTATGACCGTTTTCGACACGCGAAAGGTAACAGCGCAGCAGACCGGTGCGCTTCTCGATGTCGCCCTGCGACATCCCGCGCTGCAGGCGGAACTCGCGGATGGTAATGCCGATATTGATCGGCGCCGACTGCGGCGGGGCAATCGGGGGAAGCGGCAGAGCTGCATGCATGTTTGCCATTGACCGGAGAGTAACCAGCCCATAGGGTTGCCTGCAAGCACCAAGTTGCGCGAGAGTGTGAATCTTTGTACCAGCCCAGATTCATTCATGCGGCCGTACTGGTATCCGGGGCGGAACAGCAGGCACAAATGCCTTAAATACCCTAACTGGTTCCCGAATCGGGACGAATCAGCCCATGTACATGCCGCCGTTCACATCCAGGGTGTGTCCGGTGATGTAGCCGGCCGCCTCCGAGGTCAGAAACTCGACCGCCGCCGCGATATCGTCGACGGTGCCGTAACGCGCCAGGGGAATCTGCGCCAGCACGGCGGTCTTCTGCGCCTCGGTGAGCACGTCCGTCATGGCGGTCTGAATGAAGCCCGGAGCCACGGCGTTGACGGTGATGCCGCGTGAGGCAAACTCGCGCGCCAGCGCTTTGGTAAGCCCGATCATCCCCGCCTTGGAGGCGGCATAGTTCGCCTGCCCGGCCGCGCCGGTCTCCCCCACCACGGAGGTGATGTTCACGATCCTTCCCCAGCGTGCCTTCATCATCGGTGAAAGCAGGGCTTGCGTCAGCAGAAATGCGCCGGTCAGGTTGGCCCGCAGCACATCCTCGAAGTCCGTCGATTTCATCCGCAGAGCCAACCCATCGCGGGTGATGCCGGCGTTATTGACCAGGATATGTACCGTGCCGAAGCGCCCGAGCACGGCCTTCGCCCCGGCCCGCAGCGATCCCTCATCGGCCATATCCATCACGTAGCTCCCCGCAGCTCCACCCATTGCCGCGATCTCCGCTTCCACCGCGGCGAGCCTCTCCCCGTTGCGTGCAACCAGCGCCACGGCGTGGCCGCTCTTGGCCAGGGTCAGCGCGATCGCGCGTCCGATGCCTTGTGAAGCGCCGGTAACCAGAGCGACGCGCTTTTCCGTCAGAACCATAAGGGAACGAGCTCCTTTCAAACTCCACTTTGGCACAGTATAGGAGCCGACAGCCCGCTTCCGGCTTCGGCGAGGTCTGCGGGCCGCTATACTCTGTGGTCTATGCACTCGCCGGTCTCCGACGACCCTTCCCTCCTTGCGCCCGAGACGACCGAGCCGGTCACGCCGCAGCCACCCACGCGTGCGACTGCCGAGGAACGGTCGGGGGGCGACCTGCCGGGAACCGATGTTTATGCGATCCACGGCGCGGAACCGGAGGTGCTGGCCTATGCCATGGCCAAATACTCGCGATCGTCTCTGACGCTGCGCGAGTCGCTCGCCGAGATCAGCACGCAACGCGCCGAACAGTTCCTTGACACCTTCTACTTCCAATACGGTCACCGTTCCATCGCCGACCTGGCGCACATCCCCATGGCCATCGAGCGCCTGAGCCTGCTGGCGGCCATCACGCTCGTGGACGAGACGCGTTGGGATGGCCAGGAACGCTCCACGCGGTACCAGAACTTCCGCCAATCCGGTTGGTACACCCCTTCGCTGCAGCCTGACCTGCGCGCCGATTTCAATGCGACCGCCGAGGGGCTGTTCAGCGCCTACGAGCAGCTCAGCCGGCGCATGGCCGACACCCTGCGTGAGACCCTGGCGCGCCCCGAAGACATGAAGCCGGAGAGCTATGAGCGGACCCTGCGGGCTCGGGCCTTCGATGTCGCGCGCTACCTTCTCCCGCTCGCCGCGAACACCTCGCTCGGTCAGATCGTAAACGCCCGCACGTTGGAAACCCAGATCTCGCGCCTGCTCTCGAGTCCCCTCGCCGAGGTGCGTGACCTGGGTGCCAAACTACGCCACGCGGCCCGCAGCCCAGCCTGGGACCTGCAGCGTGAGCGCCTGGAGGAGCTGGCCGGCGAAGGCACAGCCGACCCCGAGGCGGTCACCCTCATGAGCCGACTCCTGCCCGAGGTGCGCACCGCGCCCACGCTGGTGAAATATGCCGAGCCGAACGCCTACCTGCAGCGGAGCTGCACGGAGCTGGACCAGGCCGCACGGGAGCTGATGGGCAATGCGCCGATTTATCCGGCTCCTCTGGTCGATCTCCTGGATGATGACGAAGATCTTGAGGTCGAGATTGCGACCTCATTGCTGTATCCGCACTGCCACTACTCCTATCGACAACTGCGCGGCGCGGTGGCAGCCCTGCCGGAGGCGCGGCGCAACGAATTGATCGCTCTGGGCGCGCGGCATCGTGGGCCGCACGATGAGTTGCTGCGCGGCTTCAAGAGCGGCGACGGCTTCCGTTTCGACATCCTGATGGATATCGGCGGCTTCCGCGATATGCACCGGCACCGCCGCTGCACGCAGCTGATCCAGCAGTTCAGCAATCTGCATGGGTATGAGGAGCCGGTCTGCCCCGGCCAGCCCACCCTCGTCGCGGCCGGATTGGATGGGCTCTTTCATGGAGCCATGGGCGAGGCATTTGCCGCCTATGAGCGCATACGCCGCAGCAGTGAACCCGAAGCAGCCGAAAGCGCGAAGTACCTGCTGCCCCTGGGCACGCGCTGCCGCGCCATGTTCAAGATGGACTTTGCGGAGGTCCTGTATATCTCGGAGCTGCGCTCCGGCATTGCCGGCCATTACAGCTATCGGCTGGTCGCTTGGGAGATGTATCGCGCCATGGCCATCAGGCATCCGGCGCTGGCCGCCCTGTTCCGCATCCGGGACGTCTCTGAACCCGTGGACCTCCTGCGACGCTAACCGCTATGGGATAGCGCCACCGGAAAGCGGATACAGCACCTTGAAATTTCCACGAAGGAATTTCCACGAAAGTGGTATGCGATCTTCGCTTTTCCTTTGCTTTTAAAGACGTTCAAATGCTAGACTTTCGCTTGAGACGTACCACACAGGAGAAGCACCTTGGCCGAAGATCGCAACAAAGCTATCGAGTCCGCCCTTGCGCAGTTGGAGAAGCAGTTTGGCAAGGGATCGGTCATGCGGCTCGGGGCCAAGGAGGCCATTGTTCCGATCTCGGTCATCGGTACGGGATCGATCTCCTTTGACGCGGCACTCGGCGTGGGTGGTGTGCCGCGCGGCCGTGTGGTTGAAATCTTTGGCCCGGAGAGCTCCGGTAAAACGACGATCACCTTGCAAATCATCGCCGAAGCGCAGCGTCGCGGGGGACTCGCGGCCTTTGTAGACGCGGAGCACGCCCTGGACCCGCTTTACGCCAAAAAGCTGGGCGTGGACACCGACAATCTGCTCATCTCGCAGCCTGACTATGGCGAACAGGCCTTGGAGATTACAGAGGCTCTCGTTAAATCAGGCGCGATCGACGTTCTCGTGGTCGATTCCGTTGCGGCCCTGGTTCCCAAGGCCGAGTTGGACGGCGAAATGGGCGATTCCCACGTAGGCCTGCAGGCCCGCCTCATGTCGCAGGCGCTGAGAAAGCTCACCGGCACGGTCTCCAAGTCGCGCACCTGCCTCATTTTCATCAATCAGATTCGCGAAAAAATCGGCGTCATGTTCGGTAATCCGGAGACCACCACCGGCGGCCGCGCCCTCAAGTTTTACTCCTCTGTCCGCATCGATATCCGCCGCATTGGTGCCGTCAAGGACGGCGATGTCGTGGTTGGATCGCGAACCAAGGTCAAGATCGTCAAAAACAAGGTCGCTGCCCCGTTCCGCGACGCCGAATTCGACATCCTCTACGGTGAAGGTATCTCCCGCGAAGGCGATACCCTGGATCTCGCGGTTCTGCACAACATCGTCGAAAAGTCGGGAGCCTGGTACAGCTTCGCGGGTGAGCGAATCGGTCAAGGCCGCGAGAACGTGCGCAATTATTTGAAAGAAAATAAGGACACCTTTGCCCGTATTGACGCTGAACTGCGCCAAAAGCTCGGGCTCAAGCCCATGGACGAGATGGAACTGCCGGCGGTTCCCCTGAACGGCATCGCGCAAGCGACGGAAACAGTTCGCACCCGGCGCAATTAGTCCAATGTTTTCGCACCAATCTGGCATGGCAGCCGTCTGGCATTGGCAGCAAAACTGATAGGCGGTAAACTTCCGTATAAGGAGAGTTGGCAGAGCCCGGTTGAATGCACCTGACTCGAAATCAGACATAGTCGCAAGGCTATCGGGGGTTCGAATCCCTCACTCTCCGCCAGATCCTCAAAATACATGAGAAGCACTCGCATTGAGGCGAGCGTTCTAACCGCTTGCCTCATTTTTCAATGAGCCATTTCGATGGCGATTACAGCGAGGTGTTTTGAAAGCGGCAAAGTTGCTCCCGAGCAAAATAGCTGATCATGTAGAGGCATTTCGGCCCTTTGATGTCATTCCCGAAGCCGGGGTCCCATCAAGCGCCTTTGCTCGGTGGGGTGGGAAGGGAATCTGCAGTTGTTCTTGTTTTTGCCTGTTCCTACACCATGTCTAATCCGCTCTACCCGTCGTTTGCCAAATATATTCCTGCAGAATGATCATTCTGCAATGAACCGACAACCCATCTGAATCTGGATAGATTTCACCGTCCTAGGTGCCGCGCTCTTCCTTTTGTCGCGCCAGAAAACGCTCCATAAACTTCGTGTCGAACTGCCCGGAGCGAAACTCGGGATCGGCGAAAATACGTCCGTGCAGCGGGATTGTGGTGTGGATACCCTCGACCACAAACTGGCTCAACGCGCGTTGCATCTTGTTCATGGCCTCTTCACGGTCTTTGCCATGGCAAATCAGCTTCGCAATCAGCGAGTCGTAGTACTGCGGCACCACGCCTTCAGCGTACTGCGCCGTATCCACGCGCACGCCGTTGCCGCCGGGCACGTTGTAGACCGTGATCCTGCCGGGGCTGGGAATGAATTTCTCGGGATGTTCGGCATTGATGCGGCATTCGATCGCATGGCCGTTAATCTCCGGCTTTTCGGGGACGATGTCCTTCAATTTCTCGCCCGCGGCAATGCGCAGTTGCGCTTTTACCAGATCCACGCCGGTAATCATCTCAGTCACCGGATGCTCCACCTGAATGCGCGTATTCATCTCGATGAAGTAGATGGAACCATCCTCATCCATCAGGAACTCGATCGTGCCGGCGTTCCAGTAGCCGATCTCCTTCAGTGACCGCTCGATCGTCTTGCCCAACTGCTCCCGCAGCTTGGGGCTGATCTGCAGACTCGGCGCCTCTTCAATCAGCTTCTGGTGCCGCCGCTGGATCGAGCACTCACGTTCCCCCAGACTCATCACCTGGCCGTACTCATCGGCCAGCACCTGGAATTCGATGTGCCGCGGCCGCTCGATGAATTTTTCCATGTACAGCTCGCCGTTGCCGAAGGCGTTCAATGCCTCGGTAGATGCCTGCTGAAACAGGGCCGGCAACTCCTCCTTGGCTCGGCAGATGCGCATACCGCGCCCACCGCCGCCGGCCACCGCCTTCAGGATGACCGGGTAGCCCACCGTCTGCGCCCATTCAAGCGCCTCGCCCTCGCTTTCGATCACCCCGTCCGATCCCGGCAGAATCGGTACCTTGGCCTTCTTCATCGTCTGCCGCGCCGTGGACTTCTCGCCCATCATGCGCGTCACCTCCGGCGGCGGCCCGATGAACTTGATGTTCGACGCGCGGCACACCTCGGCGAAGTTCGCATTCTCGCTCAGCAGGCCGTAGCCCGGGTGGATCGCCTCCGCCCCGACGATCTCCGCCGCCGAGATCACTGCCGGCACATTCAAATAACTCTCCGCCGAGCGCGGCGGCCCGATGCAGATAGCCTCATCCGCAAACCGCACATGCAGGCTGTTGCGGTCGGCCTCCGAGTAGACCGCCACCGTGCGAATGCCCATCTCTTTACAGGCCGAGATAACCCGCAGCGCGATCTCACCCCGATTCGCGATCAATACCTTACGAAACATCTGCCCCGCACTTCCGGTCTCCTGTTCGACACAGGACGTTCTTTTCCATTGTTGTCATCCCGTAGGAATCTGCTTATTTGACAAGCTGACTAGGGACGCACGCCGAACAGCTTTTGCCCATACTCCACGGGCTGGCCCGGCTTGGCATACAGTGCCACGATCTCGCCGGCGGCATCGGACTCGATCTCATTCATGATCTTCATGGCCTCCACGATGCACAGGACCTTACCCAGCTCGACCCGATCGCCCACCTTGGCAAAGGCTGTGGCCCCGGGCGAGGGTGCGTCATAAAAGGTACCCACAAGCGGCGATTTCACTATGTGCAGACCCGCTTCGGCATTGGCAATCTCAAAGACGGGCACCGCTGACGCTACTTCCGCCACCGCAGGCATGGACGGGTGAGGCTCGGGATCGGGGGCTCCCGGCGCAAGTGCCGCGCCACCCTGAAACATCCGCGAGAGATTCGCCAGGTCGGCTCCGGAGATACCGGCCGGGGGCGCAATCTCCGGCCCTGAGAACTTCAGGCGGACCTTCATCTCCGGCCGTTCCATATCGAACTGCGTCACGCCGCTGGCCTTTAAAAACTCAACCAGCTCTCGCAATTCCTTCAAACTACTCAGATCGTTCAGATCCCCTTCAGCCATTTGTCTTTTCAGCTCCAGCTATAACTGCATCCACGTCTTGGGGCTCGCCGCGGTCAGCACCTCGGCCCCGTTCTCGGTTACCAGCACCATGTCTTCGATGCGCACACCGTATGTTTCGGGCAGGTACACGCCGGGCTCCACGGTGATCACCATGCCCGGCTCCAAGACCTGCTCCACCTTTGCCGCCAGCCGCGGCCCCTCATGAATCTCCAGCCCCACCCCATGTCCGGTGGAGTGTGAAAACCACTTACCGAGCCCCGCCCGCTTCAGCACGGAGCGTGCAGCCCGATCCACCGCGGCGCACGGTTCCCCGGGAGCCACAGCGGCCACTGCCGCCTCCTGCGCCTCCAGCACTGCATCGTACACGGCCCGCGCCTCGCGGCTCGCCCGGCCCAGGTGCACGGTGCGCGTCATATCCGAACAGTACCCCTCCACCACCACACCGAAATCCAGCGTGACAAACCCGCGTTTCGGCAGCTCGGCCGCACTCGCCCGGCCATGCGGCAGGGCGCTCCGACGGCCGCTCGCGACAATAGTATCGAAGCTCATCGCCTCGGCCCCGCGCGCCCGTGCCTCGAACTCCAGCGTCAGGGCAAGCTCCGCCTCCGTGATCCCCGGCACCATCTGCGACGGCAGCTCCGCGAACAATTCGCAGCCCAGACTGGCTGCGCGGCGCAGAATTCCGATCTCATCCTCGCTCTTGATCTCGCGTAATCGCGCCACCAGACCCTCGGCGGCCAGAAAAAAGGCGCGACGCTTCGCTCCCATCTCCTTCGGCAGCGCCTTGCGCATGGCCTCCAGGGCAGACACCGTGGTCTGGCGAGCCTCATAGGCGCATCGTGTCGCTCCGCGTGCAACCAGCCACTCCACCGCCAGGGCCGTCGCGGACGTCTTCCCCACCACCACACGTAGATCCGGTGCCTCCGCCTTCGCCTGCGCGGTATACCGGCCATCCGTAAACAAGGCTGCTCGACCGCCAAAGAGCGCCACGGCCCCGTTCGAACCGGTGAATCCGCTCATCCACCGCACATCCGGCCCATACGTCACCAGCAGAGCGTCGGCGCCGGCGCGCGTTGCCGCGGTCATTGCCTCTCGCCGGCGTTGTTTTCGGAGCATCCCTCCATCCTAACCGCTATGGACGGTACATGGGATCTAAATCACCCGGAAGGTTTACGCACGCCTTGGGCGTTTCCCGTGCCGGATCGGTATGATGGTACTGACTGTGCAGAAACTCGCTTCAGAGCACCACGCGACCTCCGACATCATGGCAGACGCGGCCGACGGTACCCTCGCAGACCCGTCGCGGCGCGCGTTCCTCTTCGGTGCCGGCGCTGCCGCCCTCGGGATAGGCCTTTACGCCGGTACCCATGCCCGCCATGAGCTTGAGATCACGTACCATACGTTTCCCATCGTGGAGCTTCCCGACCCCTTCGTCGGCATGCGCTTTGTGCAGATCTCCGACCTGCACATGGAGGAGTACACCGAACCCTGGTTTCTGAAACATGTGGTGGATCAGATCAACCTTCTGAACCCCGACATGGTGTTGGTGACCGGCGATTTCGTCAGCCGCGGCCCTGGCCCGCGCCGTATCTCCCTGCGCGCCGCCGGCATGGCCGCCGAAATCCTCTCAGAGCTCAAAGCGCCGCGCGTCGGGGTTCTCGGCAACCATGACGTCGGCGTGGGCGCCGACTGGATCGTGCGTGAACTCGAAACCCATGGCACCCCCGTGCTCGTGGACAGCTACCTGCCCCTGGAGCGGCAGCGGGAGCGCCTCTACCTCTGTGGATCGGATGATGCCGGTACCCGCACCCCAGATCCCTTTCTCGCCATTCCCGCCGATCCACGCGCGCCGGTTATTTATCTGGTGCACGAGCCGGACTATATCGACATCTTCCAGGAGCATCCACGCTTTCCGCTGGTGGACCTCATGCTCTCCGGCCACTCCCACGGCGGCCAGATCCGGCTGCCTTTCGTGGGTCCGCTGGTGCTGCCGCCCATGGGCAAGCTCTACCCCGAAGGTCTGTTCCGCTTCAGCAAGTTGCAGCTCTATGTCAATCGAGGCATCGGCACCGTAGGCATACCGCTGCGGCTCAACTGCCCGGCAGAGATCACCCACTTCACCCTGACCAGAGCGTAAGGCTGCCCCGCTACTGGTGATCGATAGAACCATTCAAGGCCACCGTAAGCCAAATTACCATCATCCTGAGCGGAGCGAAGGATCTCCGTATTCTTCTAGCACTGCTGCACGCACCCAGGAAACCAACGACAGCATCCGCCGTTACCGCACCTTGCGCACCGGCTTGCGCTGGCCCGCGCTCACATCCTCCGGCGCTGCCGTTTGAGTCACGCCACTCTTCTCGTCCATCCATGTGTCCAGAAGGCTCTTGCGAAAGCGCCAGCGATTGCCGAGTTTGAACGCCGGCACAAAACCCTCCGACGCATACCGATACAGCGTGTCACCGCTGATCCCCAGGTAGTCCGCCGCCTGCCGAATGTCCATGACCTCGCGCGTCGCAACCTGCCCTTGCCCTGCTCCAGCCATCGTGCTCTCTCCGGTCTTCGGTCTTTCTATGGGTAACTTGGGTCCAGTTCCCTTGTATCCCGAGCGACTGCCCGATACAAGCGGAATCCAAGCCGGATCGTACCTCGGACGCCACGTGCTCTTCGCGATTCAGCCTCTTGTAACCAGGTTCTCTCCGGCCTTAACCCGGGCGCTTCCACCACGTGGAACCTGGCACCTCACCCGCGCGCACCTCGGTCGGGACCCCCGGCGTCGGCACCCAGAGCGGCCATTCCTCATCGCCAGCGATCGTATTCAACCGCTCGATCGGCTGGCGCCACCCGTGCAGGGCAAGGTTGAACAGGCCCCAATGGATGGGCATCAGCGCGCCGGCCTTCGCCGGCCCACCCATCTGCCGATAGGCCTCGGCCGCGCCATCCGGGCCCAGATGGATCGAGGCCCACAGCGGATGAAAGGCGCCAATCTCCAGCATGGTCAGATCGAACCGTTGGTATCGCGCCGCGATCTCCGCAAAGCCGGGCCAAAGTCCTGAATCCGCCCCGAAGTACACACAATGCTTCGGCCCCTCCACAACAAATGAACTCCAGAGCGTGGTGAACCGATCCCACGGCGTGCGTCCGGAGAAGTGCCGCGCCGGCCAGGCGGTCACCTGCACGGCACTCGCCAACTCGGCCCCGGCCACCTCGACGCTCTGCGTCCAATCCAGCTCGGCGATGTGCTCGCCCCGCACCCCAAAGCCGCGCAAGCGTTTCGCTACACCGGCAGAGGTGATCCACCGTGCGCGCGATGTGGCATTCAACTCCGATAACCGCCGTACCGTCCCCGCGCCCAAATGATCGTAGTGGTCGTGCGAAATCAGCACCGCATCGAGCTCCGGCAGATCCCCGAGCGCCAGCGTCGGCGGAAAAAAGCGCTTCGGCCCTATCCACTGCAGGGGACTCACCCGTTGCTCCCACACCGGGTCGATCAATATGCGCATACCGTCGATCTCCAGCAGCAGGCCCGAATGCCCGAACCAGGTCACCCGCAAACCGCTCGCGGGAGCGATTCGATAGATAGCGGGGTCCGTGATGAACGGTCCCAACGGCGTCTTCGGCTCAGTCTCCGCGCGATTGCTCATGTAGAGCGGCAGCACCTTGAGGATTATCCCCGGTCCGCCTATGTTCGTTTCGACCGGATTCAGATACCGGCTACCCTGCTTCTCCGCGCGCTTCAGCAACAACGTATTCCTTCCCGATCCTGCTGGGGTGCAGCTCGCACCGCCTAAACTCCACAGGACCATAACACTCGCGGCAGCGACGACCGCGGTAGCGACGAGACCCATGGCAAAAGAAAGGGTCCCGCACTCGCGGGACCCTTTCAGGCACTTCTTTTAGCTATTTGGTGAAAATCTGTGTTCCAGGATTTTTACCCTCATCCGCGTGGATTCGATTCTGGGCGCGTTTCGCGCTCTCCATCGCTTCGTGGTCCACGTGCTCGAGAGGCGTTTCGGCGATCTCGGTAGCCTGCCCACCTGTCGTTTCCAGCGCCTCATGTGACGGCCGTGCCGGAGTCTTCGTTGCGTCGAGACCTGATGCCATGCTTCACCTCGCAGACGATGGGACGAGCGTAAGCCGCGTGGGGTTGCTCGGCTACCGAACCACGCCCGTACCCATTGCTTAGCTCGTTGCTCAGCTCGCTTAGTTCGTTGCTCAGCCCGTTGCTCAACCCGCTTAGCTCGTTGCTAACTTATTATTCGGTTCCGTGGCCAGCCCGCCGCTCCGTTCTTCGCCTCGCACCGGCGCAAGCCGAAACCCGGACTGCCGCAGCGCCGCCCCCAGCAGCCACGCATAGCCCGTCAGCAGCAGCAACTGCATGACCAGAAAACCCATTGCGGCCGGCTGCCCAACTGTCAGGCGAGCGTGCAGATCCGGCCCCAGCGCCTGCAGAAAAACCGTTGCCCAGACGCTATGCGCCAGAATCGCCACCCAGCCGAAGCCCGCAAAGGCCAGCTGCCGCCAACGCCCGAACCGCGCCTCTGTCGCCAGCAGGCAAACCGGAAACCACACCAGCATCAGATACGGCGGCCAGGACTTCTTGGAGAACAGCAGTAGCGCCAGGGTAAGCGCCACGCAACCATGCAGCACGAGGCCAACTCGCCCCTTCGCCCCTACGCCTTCCCCCGCCCGCCGGAGTGCCCATCCAAATGCCAGCAGAACCCCACCCAGAGCGGCCAGCAGAACCAAATCCTCCCCGCGTCCTGGCAGGTTCATACCGAAAAATGCCTCGATCAGGTAGGGCAGATCGCTCGCGGTCCGTGCCTGCCCTTCGGCCTGCAGGGGGTACAGCAACGGCAGCCGCAGCCAGGCGAACGGAAGGTACCCCATCGCCAGCACGCCGCCAAAGCCCAGCAGCCAGCGCCCCCGCTGCCGGCAGGCCATCAGCAGGAGCGGCAAAAACAGCAAAGGCAGAAACTTCACCAGAACGATTGCCAGCGCCAGGGACGCACCGGACAGCACGGCTCTTCCACGGCATAGACATAGCACCGCGATGGCCAGCAGCAGGGCAACCAGGATGTTGTCCTGGCCGTCGATGGCGACAAACTGCAGACTCACCGGACTTGCCACGTAAAGCAGCGCCGCCAACCGTACCCGGCTCTCCCCGAAGCCGCAGCGTGCGACGCGCAGAAAGACCGGCAACGCCACCGCCTCGAGCGCAATGGCGAATAGAATCAGCGCCAGAGGAGAATTCCACAACCGCAGCACCGCGGCATCCAGAAATCCGTGTAAAGGGGCGTAGCTGCTGGGGAAGTCGCGGTAAGGCAGGTGGTTTCGCAAAACCGCCACACCCTCAGGCCAGTAAAAAAAAGGAATGTCGCCCCGCGGCGGGATGCCCAGTCCGAAAAAGACGAGCAGATAGAGCCCCAACCGGCTCACGACAAGAGCCCCCAGCACTCTGCTGTCGAAGACCCGCTGACCGGCAGCCGCGAACCGTCCCTGCCGGTCGGCCCGGCACAGGGCCACACTGCACACGGCAGCGACCCCGCCCAGCGCCGCCCGGGCGGCAAGGGTGTGCGCGCCAGTCATGCCGCGACCGCGCTTCCGATAGTCGTAAACCCGGCCGAAGCCAACCGGACTCTGGAGAAAGATCCGCTCGCCCGCTCGGCCAGTGTGCTTCCAATCACACCTTCAGTTTAGGTTTTCGGCGGTGACGCCGGACTCGAGCGAGGCGACCGAAGGTGGCTGTGCGGCTGCAACTTTCGCGGGATCTCCCTTAGCAGCAAAGCCCTATTTGGCGGCCAGGATCTCCATCTGCTCAAGATTCAGCTCGTTGGTGAACAGATCGGGAGCCTGCGCCATCAGCGCCTTCGCGATCTCACCGGTCTTGTGCGCGTCGCGGCCGGCCTCATCGTCAAACGTATCGAAGACGCCATACACGCCCGGTCCCATCTTCAGGCCATACCAGGTCACGGTACCCGGTTCGTCGCCGGCCATGGCCGCGCCCTTGGCCAAAAAGGCCTCAATCTCCGCTTCCTTGCCGGGCTTCGCCTTCAACATGACCCATAGCGCCTGCTTTGCCATCCTTCGGCTCCTACCCGGATCTCGGTCCCGGGTTCTCTTTCTG
>CAXTBJ010000026.1:4414-45516 GCA_964242585.1 uncultured Bryocella sp. | reverse complement strand
CAAGAAAACAAGGCACTGTGATCGTAATTAACGACTCAACTTACCGAAGCTCTGAGTGTTCCGGAGGGTGGGGGTTCTCGTGCACGCCGCAGGGGGTGGAGTTCGCGGTCGGCTCGAAGTGCTGAGCGGTATCGGAGTAGACGAAGGGCTGGCAGGCGAAGGAGCGCAGGTGGGTGAGCCGGTAATTGCGCGAGCGCGACAGCGGATCGTTGGCCTCGTGCGCGGAAAAATGGCCTACCCCGGTGATGAGGGTGAAGTGATGCGTCGGGTCCAGGGGGTCGGGCTCAAGCCAGCGTTGGATCAGCTCGCAGCTCTGGTGTGCGGGCCGGAACTGTTCGGCGGCATCGCACTGGCGCGCGCCGGAGACGAAGTCCAGCACGATCACGGCCCGGTTGTTGACGATGCGTAGATCCGCCTCGTTCTCCGTGAAATCGCCCGTGGGGCCGTTCACGGAGGCGTGGTAAACCGCACGATAACGCCCGGGCTGCAGCCAGGAGCGCAGCGGGCGCACAAAGGTGGACGGTGTCGTGCTGGCGTTTGAGAAGGCGCTGGCGAAGCTGAGGGTGGCGATCCGGCGCCAGCTGTCGCCGTCGGGCGCGAGCACGGCGCTCACGATATGTTGGTCGAGCTCCACGGTGAGCAGAGCGTCCAACTCATCGCTGCTGCCCAGCTGCACCAAATCCAGCTCTACGGAGTGCGGAAACGGAACGTGGCCGTGCCCGAGGTACTGGCCCGGCGCCCCGAGGGAGGAGAGCGCGCCGGAGCGGGTGCGTTCGTCTTCGGCGCTCAGCTGGCGCGTCAGCGTCTGTGGCGCGGGCACCAGGTAGTTCGATGCAAGGAACTGAATCGCGCCCAGCCCCGCACTGACCGGGGCAATGGGGCCGGGGGGCACCACAGGGGGTGGAACGGCGGCCGGCAACGTGGCCCGCATGGGGGCGGTCGGCGGCGAGGAGCCGAACGAATGCCGCTGCGCCTGGGCTCCATGCCCGGCGACGGCCAGGAGCAGCGCCGCGCCGATCCAGCGGAACAAGAAGCTGCCCGGTGAAGGGAACGTCGGGCCGACGGGTGAAGCATACGTGGAATGCGTGCGATCGCGCATGTGGAGCTCCGGCAGCGGCGTGCTCGGCTGCGCTATAGGTCCCGTGAACGAGCAGGGTACCGTGGGCAAGCGAAGAAACGATGGCTCAAACCACCGGCAAGCAGCCGGATGCCCGCGCCTACTGCCGGAAGAGATCGGCATGACTCGATTCAGCCCCATAGCCCATTGCACGCTGCCGCTCAAGCCCCTGAGACTGCCTAGAACGGGATGTCCTCGTCCGTGATGCCCTGGTCGGCATAGTCGTTTGCCGGTTGGGAGTAACCCCCGGAGCCGGTGTTGGCGCGTGCTCCCGCGTAGGTGCCCCCGGAGCCGTACCCACCGCTCTGGCCTCCGCTATTGCTGGAACTGCCCGCACTGCTCGAGCGCTCGAAGTTGCCGCTGCCGCCTGCCTCGCCGCCACCGCCGCGGCCGCCGAGAAGCTGCATATCGCTTACCAGGATCTCGGTCCGGTACTTCTTCTGGCCCGACTCCTTGTCGTCCCAGGAACTGGTCTGGATCTTGCCTTCCACGTAGACCTGCGACCCTTTTTTGACGTAGTCGCGCGCGACCTCGGCGGTGCGCTGAAACATGATCAGGTTGTGCCACTCGGTCTTATCGACCCATTGGCCGGTTTGATCCTTCGCACGGTCCGTGGTGGCCAGGGTGAACTTGGCCACCGCCGTTCCACCGGCGGAGGTCCGGAATTCGGGGTCTTTGCCGACGTTGCCGACCAGGATAACTTTGTTGACGCCTCGGGCCATGGTGATGCACTCCGTTTCAGGGCAAAGGATAGCAGAGGACGCCCTGCCGTTCCTGTGAGTCTTGCAAGTTCTTATTTCTCAACCGTGTTGTGAAATGCCGCCTGCGGGCAGCATCTGGAAAACCCTACCTGCCTCTCGCCACGCCGCTTCGTTCCGGTCCAGATGGGCCTTTCTGGGCGGACAGAGGCGCTCCTGAAAACCAAGGTTTGGAGTGCATCGAACTCCTCTACCGGCACCTCTACCGGCTCCTGTCGCCGATCAGCTTCGCAATGCCCAGCCCGAGCGTCAGAATGCCGGTGGGCAGGCAGCCCAGGGCGACAATCAGCATGAGCCAGCCGCCGTTCGAGTGCGGACCCTGGTGGCCGGTGCCGCCGAAGACGGCAAAGAGCAGAAGAATGCAGAGCAGGCCCGTGCCGAAGATCAACGAGCCGACGGTGAGCAGCTTACGGGTGTCCTGATGCATGGCGGGATGCAGGGGGGAGGGCATGACGGGGTGCGCGGCCGGGGTCAACGGTAGGCCGCCAGCATCGCATACACTACCACGCCGGAAACCGACACATACAGCCAGATCGGAAAGGTCCAGCGCGCCAGCCGCTTGTGGGCCATGAAACGGCCGCTCAGGCTCAGAAAAAAAGTGATCAGGATCATGGGCAGGGCGATCACGGCGAGCAGGATGTGCGGGGTCAGCAGAACCCAGAGATAGATCGCGCGCGCCATGGGGTGCGTTCTGGGGAAGAGCATGTCGCCATGCAGCACATGGTTCACGACATAGGTCACCAGAAATACCGAGGACACGACAAAGGCGCCGAACATGCTGTTGCGGTGCTGCGTAATCTCACGCCGCATGATGTGGCGGAAGCCGATGAGCAGAAAGACCGTGCACAAGGCGTTCAGCACCGCATTCAGCGCGGGCAGGAATGCCAGGTGCGTCCCGGCGACGTCTGTGGGCGGATGGTAATACACCAGCCAGGCCAGGAACAGCGAGGCCAGGGCGGAGATGCCCACAATGCCCCAGATCACCGAGGCCGGTGTGCGATAGGTCGGGTTCGGTGCGGCGGGATTCGGAGTGGCTAGGGTCGGCATACCGTTCATGAGTTGCGGGGAAGCGTTAGCGAAGCAACAAGCGGCCCTGGGCGTTCAGCGCCATCGCGATCAGCAGCAGCGGCAGGTAGATCACGGACACCTTGAGCAGATTGTGGGCGAGGGCGCGGCTTTGGTGGGCGGAAGGCTCGCCGGCGATCTTAGCGAAACGGACCGTGGCCCACAAATAGTAGGCATCCAGCACCAGCGCCACGGCGGCATAGGGCAGCCCGGTAAGGTGCAGGGAGGTGGGCCAAAGGCTGACGGGAATCATCAGCAGGGCATAGAACAGGGCCTGCAGGGCGGAGGAGCGAGCAGCCTCGGCGGGGTCATCGCCCGTAGCGGTGAGGCGGATGCCGGCCTGGGCATAATCGGCGCGGTACAGCCAGCCGATGGCCATGAAGTGCGGGAACTGCCACACGAACAGGATGGCGAACAGGGCCACGGCGGGCCATTCGATCACGCCGCGGGCGGCGGTCCAGCCCAGCAACGGCGGCAGCGCCCCGGGGAAGGCGCCGATAAAGGTATTCAGCGTGGTAATGCGCTTCAGCGGGGTATAGATGGCCACATAGGCCACCGCCGTGAGCAGCGTCAGCGTGCCGGTAACGACATTGGTTGTGAGCGCCAGATACAGCGCGCCGCCCGCGATCAGGGCAAAGCCCAGCAGCAGGCCATGCGTGAGCCCGATGCGGCCCATCGCCATGGGTCGGGAGGCCGTGCGCGGCATACGGCGGTCCGTCTTGCGTTCCAGCGCCTGATTCAGCACGGAAGATCCTGCCGTGACCATCGCTATGCCCAGCAGTGCCCGCACCAGGCCGAGGTGAAAGGGGCTGATGCCGGAGGCCAGCGATCCCAGGTAGAAGCCGCCTGCGGCCGTGAGCAGCACCATCGCGGAGACCCGTGGTTTGGCCAAGGCGACGTAGTCCGCGAGCAACGAGCCGACCCGGAAGCGGGAGCGCGCCGGCGTATGGCGAATGAGGGCCGGCGATGTGGCGACTACAGGCATCCCTACCCAGAATAGCGCGTACTGCCCTTCGCGGAGGGGATGCTTGCCGGAACACGATTGCCTCACGCAAAACTCCCGGCTATACTGCGGGGATTCGGCACGAAACGCAGGCTCATTCCGAGACCCTGCCGCCGGCCGGTGCGAGTGAGGTGCGTCTTCAGCGATGGCGGAAGGCAAATCCGGCTCGGAGACGAAGGGCTGCCGGCCCTTGACTCACCTGTGCGCCTCGATGCTGCTGTGCGCCTCGATGCTGCTGTGCGCCTCGATGCTGCTGTGCGCCTTAATGCCGCTGTGGATGTCAGGCCGCCCTCCAGCTTCGTCGGTGCCGAGCTCCTGCGTGCGCTTGCCGCCGATCTGCTCCACGCCCTCCTGCCTTCCGATTGCCGGATCTGCGCCGGTCCCATGCTGGGATTGAGCCCCGTGCGGGTGTGCGATGCCTGTATCGGCCGGGTTCGCTCCAGGACGCAGACCGCCGAAGAGCTGTGCAGCCGGTGCGGCGACGCGCTCGGCATGGAATCAGCCCGTTTTGCCGCCGCCTTCGGTGTACGTGAGTGCACCACCTGCCGTACGTCCCCGCCCGCGTTCACCCGGGCCGTTGCTTTCGGGCCCTACGATCACGAGATGCGTGAGATGCTGCACGCGCTGAAGTTCGGCGGGGTCCGGCGCGTGGCCGAACACGTTTTGGGAGAATGGATGGCCGCGGCGGTCCTTCTACTTGAGCCCGAGGCCGCACGCACGCTGACCGTGGTGCCGGTCCCGCTATTTAAGGATCGCCAACGGGACCGGGGCTACAACCAGGCCGAACTGCTGGCGCGGGCCGCTATCCGGCGACTGCGCAAACTGCGGCCGGGCTGGCAGTTGGAGCTGCACCCGGAAGCGTTGCTGCGGGTTCGCGATACGCGAGCGCTGTTTCAGCTGCGACCCGATCAGCGCCGCCGCAACCTGGTGGGCGCCTTCCGGGCAGGGGAGCAAGCCGCCGTGCGTGGACGCGAAGTTTTGCTCATGGACGACATCCTGACCACGGGGGCAACCGCCAACCAGTGCGCCAAGGTGCTGCTGAACGCGGGCGCGAGCAAGGTATGGGTGGCGACGGTGGCGCGGGCCCAGCCGGAGAGCGCCCTGGCCGTGGAGCATGGCACGGCGAGCTGGGATGCACCGGCTCGCTGGGATGCGCCGGCGAGTTGGGATGCACCGGCTGTTGCCGTTCGCGCGGAGGATGGCTAGAGAAATTCCCGGGGAAACGGCACGGGCAAGACGTGGGTCGAAGAGAACGGTCGGAGGCGGCATGCAGGCTGGGCAGACTAGAGGACAGGCGAGATCCAAGGTGGGCGGCAAGGTCCACCACACCACCCATCCGGTGCCGGGCACGGCGCGGATGGAGGCTATAGAGATTCGGGCAGGCGTATTTCGGCAGCCAGCCATGCAGACCCCGGTGCTGGTGCTGAACGCCAGCTATGAGCCGATTAACATCTGCGGCGCGCGCCGGGCGCTGGTTCTGGTGTTGAAGGGCATCGCGCGGACGGAGGAGGAACAGGGCACCACACTGCACTCCCACCGGTCGGTGATGCAGATGCCGTCGGTGATCCGGTTGTTGGAGTACCGTCGCATCCCGCACCAGACACGTGCCCTCAGCCGCAAAAACATCCTTCTGCGCGACCGCAATACCTGCCAGTACTGCCAGGTGGTGCTGCCCGCGGCGGAGCTCACGCTCGATCACGTGCTGCCGCGCTCGCGCGGCGGGCAGTCCACGTGGGAGAACCTGGTGGCCTGCTGCAAGAGCTGCAACCGCCGCAAGGGCAATCACCTGCTGCATGAGCTGGGGGAGATGAAGCTGCTGCGCGAGCCCAGGCCCTTTACCCTGCACACCTCGCGGCACATCATGCGGATGATCGGCTCGGCGGACGCGAACTGGCGCAAGTACCTGTACTTTGAGAGTGAACCGGCGGCGTAGGGCCTAATTCAGCAACTCTTGCACCGCCTTGCGGTCGAGAAGTACCGGTCCTGTGCCCAGATGCAGAACCCGATCCTCAACGACCTCCAGACTGCCTTGGCTGTACCGGTGAAAGCGACCGTCCTCCGGATCGATCACGATGATGGCGTCCACGCCCATCTGCCGGTAGTCCTCCAGTTTGATCATGAGGAGCTTGAGGCGATCCTCCGGAGATAAGATCTCGATCACCGCGATAGGGGCTGCCGTCAGCACGGGCTGCGTCGGTTGATTGCGATCGAGGACGGCGATATCGGGAACACGGTAGCGGGTGGGGGCGACCCGGAGGCGCAGCTCGGGCCGTGTGCGGATATTCCACTCCCGCGCGTGTAGCCGGAACCAGGCAAGAAGGGCATCTTGCCAGCTGGAATGGTTGTACTCGCCCTTGGGCCGCTCCTCGACGACGCCGTCGACAAAGTCCGCATCCGGCTCGAAATCCGTTCGCAGGTATTCCTCCGGGGAAATCAGGACCGTACCCATCGCAAGGCGCCTCCTGTAGCCAGTATGCTGCAGCTACATAGCCGAAGCAGTGACCTGTTGGGCCTGCTGTAGCGTCATCGGCTCGCGCAGGGGTTCCATCAACGCCGCGAGGGCGGTGTCGCGGCCGCATTCCAGCACCGCGGCGACCTTGTCGTCTTTTACGAAATAGGCGAGGAACTCAAGACTCATGGGGTCGCCGTCGTATGCGATGCGGTCCCACTTTTCGGTGTGCCCGGCGTAGTTGAAGCGTTTGCCGAAGTGGGCGGTCCAGAAAAGCGGCACGCCATGGAACGGCTCGGTTGGCCCACCGCCGGTGACCGAGGCGAGCATGGCCTCGGCAGCGGTGCGGCCGTGCTGTTCGGCAAGCCGCCAGTGCTCGATGCGCGTGCCGTCCACGGCGGCGATGTCGCCCGCGGCCCACACCTTGGGAGCGATCCGCAGGTCTGTTCCGAGGGCGAAGCCGCCTTTCTCGGCATGCGGCAGGTCGGGCGCGTATTCGACAGCCGGGGTGACGCCAATGGCCACGATGACCACGTCGGCGGGCAGCCGGTCGCCGTGTGCCTCGCCCCGTACATCCTTAATCTCGACATCCTTCTCCATGATCGCGACAGCCGCCGTATTGGGCAGGATGGTGACGCCTTTGCTCCTGTGCAGGTGGCCCATGGCTTCGGCTATCACGGGGCCGAATTTTTGGGCAAACGGCAGATCGCTTTGTGCGAGCACGGTTACCTCCAGCCCGCGTTGTTTGAGCGCGGAGGCTGCCTCAAAGGCGATAAAGCTGTCGCCGATCAGCACGGCGCGCTTGCCTTCACCCAACAGCGGCTCCATGCGGCGCAGATCGGCGCTGTGGCGGATGGTGAAGACGTGCGGCAGGTCGGCACCGGGCAGGTCCGGGCGCTTGGGGATGCTGCCGGTGGCAAGCAGCAGGGCATCGAAATGCTCCGTTCGATCGTGTTCCGTTCGATCGCCGCCGATCGTAAAGCTTCCGGCCTGGGGATCGAGTGCGGTGATATGCGCCTTCAGGCGTCGGACATTCAGCGGTTCCAGCGGCTCACGGCCCTTTGCCTCGCCCCCTTCGGCCGGTTTGGCTTGGCCGGGCAGGAAGAAGAGGGGCAGCGTGTCCACAGACTTCTTCCCTGCCAGCGCAGCCTTGGTCAGCTGGGTACGGTCGATGGGCTCGTCCATCTCGGGGTCGAGTACGGTCACGGTACCCGCGAAACCCGCGTCGCGCAGAAAGGCCAAGGCTGAGGCCGTGGCTGCGCCCGCCCCTGCGAAGACGAGGTGTTTATCGGCCCCAACCGGCGCGGTCGACGGCTTGGCTACCGGAGTTGAGTCAACCAGAATGTCGTCGCCGACAAGACGGACGGGGTAACGCTTCAAATCGCGCAGCGGCGGGGGCTCGAGCAGTGCGCCGGTCGCGAGCGCGAAGGTGCCCGCATGGAAGGGGCACACCAACCGGCCGTTGCAGACCGCGCCCTTCTCCAGCGGAGCCCCGGCATGCGGGCATTCCGCCTCGAGCGCGAAGAGATTCGGATCTCCCGTGGGGAGATCCTCCGTGCGGATCAGCAGAATCTTGGTGTCGTCGAGAATGACGGTTTTTTTGGCGCCAACCGGCAGATCGGCAAACTTCAGAGCGGGCTGTTCCGGCATGTGAACGGTCTCCGTGCCGTCGGATGCGGCGAAGCGAGGATGCGGTTGCGAGGGTGAGGACATGCCGCTTGCGCGAAACGAAAGCCCCCCTTTCGGGCAGGCGGTCGGAGCATGGCTGTTCCGTGCAAAGCCTGCATCCATGTTTGGAATGGACTTTCAACAGTCAGGAATGGACTTTGAGCACGAAACAGGTGAGCACTTTTTGGATTGGCTCGGAACGTTACCGAAGGGCAAAGATTCGCGAATCTATGTGGTATGCGACGCGGACGGCGACGGCCTGCCCGCGGGCGCGCTGCTGCTGCGAGCGCTGCGGACGGCCGGCTATCTTCACGCGGAAGGCGAGTGCCGGCGCAAGGGCGAATCGGCCTGGGGTGAGGAGATCGGCGGTCGATTGCGCGCGCGGCAGGCCTCGCATGGGTTAGAAGCACTGATCGTCACCGATCTGGGCAGCCGCGACGGGGTAATCCTGCGTTCCGCTGACGGCGAGCCCGTGCCGCTGCTGCTCATCGACCACCATCGCCCCATCGGGCAGCCGGAGGGCTCGGCCCTGATCACGGCGTACGGCACGGGCGATCCGGCCGGCGACGGCAAGGATGTCGCGACCAGCGGCCTGCTGTGCTGGTGGTGCGCGCGGGCGCTGGCAGGCGAGGAGAAGGCCGCGGAGTGGCTCTGGCTGGCCGGTATCTCCATCCAGAGTGATCTGGGCGATAGGGCACCGTTCGAGGAGCTGAAGGCGGCCAAGGCACGGTTCGGCGGCGGAGCCTTACGCGACGCCACCAGCCTGCTCAACGCGCCGCGGCGCACGGCGGACGGGCGTGCGGATGCGGCCCTGGCCCTGTTGCTGAAAGCCGAATCGCCCAAGGAGGTCGTCAGCGGCAACTTCGCGGAGACAGCCGAGCTGCAGAAGGCCAAGGAAGAGGTCGGCGAGGCGCTGGCGGTGGCGCGCAAACAACCGCCGCGCTTTTCCAAGTCTGTGCGTGAGGAGTTGGGTGCCGATCTAGTCGCCATCCGGATGCACACCGGGTGCCAGGTACACCCCCTTGTGGCGCAGCAGTGGCGCGGACGGTTCGCCAAGAGCGTGGTCTTCGGCGTGAATACCGGGTACCGGCCGGGTTGGGTCAGCTTCTCAGGTCGTGCGCCGGCGGGTGTCAACCTGATTGAATTTTTAGCGCGGCACCGGCCGCCCGAGGCCGATACCACCTACGGACTTGGCCATAACCAGGCCAGTGGCGGATCGTTGCCGGTGCCGGTGTGGAATCGCTGGATTCAAGAGATCGGCTTCGGCAAGGAGATGGTGGTGGATGAGGCGGAGACGGTCGATGGCAAGGTCGGACAAGAAAGCGCGGCGGAGCTGGCCGAGGTGGGGGAGTGATGGCGAAGATTCCTAAAGAAAAACAGCCAGCCAAATCTAAAGTGGCCGAAGCGGCCCTGACTCAGGCTGCGCCTGTGAGCAGGGCTAAGAAAAAGGCGACCGAAGAACCGGCAGTCGAGATTGCTGAGGAGGCGGCCCGGAGGGCAGTAAGCAAGAAAGCGGCCAAAAAAAAAGCAAAGAAGGCAAAGGTGAAAGGCCCGACCAAAGCGGAGCTCGCCGACGCGGATCTGGACCGCATGCTGAACCGCCCCATGGAGCAGTGCGCCTCCTTAGAGGGTCTTCCCACACTAACGTTTCCACCTGAGGCCATGCGGCTCGGTTTTCCGGTGAAGGTGATGGGCGGTGGCGGTATGAAGACCTCGGACACGCGCCGCTGGCAGGCCAGCCCGCACCTGCGCGTGTCTCTGGGCTATCTGTGTGATGTGGTTGCGTACCTGCGCAAGCACTCGATTCATATGTACCGCATGGGGTCCGATCTCGCTCCCTACGCCACGCATCCGGACATGCCGCAGTTTCACTCGATGGTGCGGGACTGCGACGCGGATCTGCAGCACTTTGGCCGCCTGGCGCGGGAGGCCGATGTGCGGCTCAGCTTTCACCCTTCGCAGTTCATCGTGCTCAATTCGGAGAACGAGAAGCTGACACAAAAGAGCATCTGGGATCTCGACTCACAGGCCGAGATCCTGGACCGCATGGGCTGCGGTCCCGAGGCCGTGATGGTGGTGCACGTGGGCGGAGCCTATGGCGATCGGGAGAGCGGCTGGCGGCGCTGGGCGGAGACCTGGAAGCGGCTCGGCGAACCCGTGCGGCGGCGGCTGGTGCTCGAAAACGACGACATTCGCTACTCCGCGAGCGATGTGCTGAAGGTGCATGAGGCCACCGGTGTGAAGTGCGTCTTCGACTACCAGCACCACTGGTGCTTCAACCCCGAAGGTCTGCCGATGGTCGAAACCCTGGAGCGGTTCTGTGGGACCTGGCCTGCAGGTGTTCGGCCCAAGATGCACTTCAGCTGCGCGCGCACGGAGATGCGCGAGATCAAGCGCAAGAACCGCAAGACCGGCAAGATCGAGCACGTGCTGCAACCGCCGATCTGGACCGGCCATGCGGATTACAACAATCCATTTGAGAGCATCACGTTTCTGCGCTCGATCCAGCACATCGACACGGACGTGATGCTGGAGTCCAAGGCCAAGGATCTTTCGCTGATCCGGCTGCGCAACGACATGGCGCGTTTCGATCCGCAGCTGGCGGCGCGTTATGGCGTGGACACACAGCAGGGGAGCGAAGATGTGGATGAGATTGTGGAAGAGGCCGAGCCGGAGGAGGTTGCCGCCGACTGAGGTCGTTAGCCCGATGTGATCGAGGCTCAGTCAACAGGCTCGTACGCTAGCCATTGACAAATCGTTACACGCCCGTGATGTTGCCCTCCGCATCCACGTCCACATCGAGGGCGCGGGACAGCTTCGGCAGGCCGGGCATCAGCACCATGCTGCCGGAGGTGACCACAAGAAAGCCCGCGCCGGCGGAGAGGGAGATGTCGGTGACATGCAGGGTCCATCCCGTGGGCGCGCCCTTGCGCTTCGGGTCGTCCGAGAGTGAATACTGCGTTTTGGCGATGCAGATGGGCAGGTGGCCGTAGCCCCAGCGCTCGATGCGGGCCAGGCTTTCATGGGCCCTGTCACTCAGCTCGACCCCTTCGCCGCCGTAGATCTTTCGCACCACTTTGGTGATTTTGTCGAGAACGGAGTCTTCCGGCGCATAGGTGGTCGCAAGCTGCGGCTCCGGGTTGGCGTCGATAACCTCGACGACCTTGCGGGCCAGGGCGGCCGCGCCTTCGCCGCCCTTGGCAAAGGCTTCAGACAGGGCAAACTCCGCGCTCTGCGCCTTGCAGAAGGCCTCCAGCTGGGCCAATTCCTCGTCGGTGTCCTTGGGAAAGCGATTGATGGCGACGACGGCGGGCAGATGGAAGCCGCGCACAATGCCGATGTGTTTGGCGAGGTTCGCAAAGCCGCGTTCGAGCTCGCCGTCACCCTGGGTGCGCACGCTCTGCACCGTGGTGACGAGCACGGCTAGCGCGGGCCGGATACCGGCCGAGGGCATCACCAGATCCATGTACTTCTCAAAGCCCAGGTCGGAGGCGAAGCCGGTCTCGTTTACGACATAATCGGCCAGGCGCAGCCCCATCCGCTGTGAGATCACGCTGCTGGTGCCGTGCGCGATGTTCGCAAACGGACCGCAATGCACGGTGGCCGGCGTGCCTTCGGTGGTCTGCACCAGATTGGGCTCGATCGCCTCGGTGAGCAGCGCCATCATGGCGCCTACGGCACCCAGATCGGGCGCCCGCACGGGCTCGCCGGCGCGGTTGCTGCCGATCACGATCGCACTGAGTCGAGCGCGCAGGTCTTCGCGATCCTTGGCCAAGGCGAGAATCGCCATTACCTCCGAGGCCGCCGTGATCACGAAGCCTGAGAGCCGGTTCGCGCCGTCGCGCTGCGGCTTGGCCGGGTCCGCCTGGGGGGGTTGGCCGGGTGGCGTGACGCTGACGAGGACCCGGCGCAGGGCGCGGTCGTTCATGTCCAGCGTGCGCGGCCAGGTGATGCCCTCGGGGTCGAGATCCAGCTCGTTGCCGTGAAACAGATGCGTGTCGATCAGCGCGGCCAGCAGGTTGTGCGCGGAGGTGATGGCATGGAGGTCGCCGTGGAAGTGAAGATTGATCTTGGCCGCGGGCTCGATCTGCGATTGACCGCCGCCGGCCGCGCCGCCCTTCATGCCGAAGACCGGCCCCAGCGAGGGTTCGCGCGAGGTGATGATGGCGCGTTTGCCGATGGCTGCCAATCCCTGTACCAGACCGATGGAGGTAACCGTCTTGCCCTCGCCGGAGGTGGTGGGCGTGGTGGCGGTGACCAGGATCATCTTGCCCGGCTTACTTTCCGTGCCGGTTGCCTGTTGCAACAGATCCTGTTGCGGTAAATCCTGGCGCAGTAGATCAAGGCTGAGCTTCGCGCTGATGGGGCTACGGCGTTCGTAGGAGGAGGCGGGCAGGTTCAGTTTTGCGGCGATGGCTTCGATGGGTTGTAGCGTCTTCACGGGTTCCTTAAATGGGGCTTATGGTTCAGCTAATTGACAAGCAAATATCGCACGGTACGAACAAGCAAACATTGCACCTTGAGACAGTCGCGTTAGTGAGCACGGTGAACGGCTGCGGCCTTGGCAACAGGCTTGGCCGCCGGTGTCGCCGCGGCACCGGTGAGCGCCTTGCGCACGCACACCGTGTAGGCGTTCAGAAAGCCCTCGCGCAGGGCGTTGTACTCATTCACCGAGTTGAACTTGCGCTCGCCCGCCGGTGCGTTCAGAAAATAGGCCGTGGTAGCGACGTGACGGGCGTTGTCAAACAAAAGGTAGATGCCCAGCACCTGGCCGTCGAGGGCCGTGCGGTCAAATCCCTGGATTTCAAACCCGTTCAGCGTAGGCTTCATGGTGTAGTTGCGTTGTGTATCGTTGCCTGCGGCGTTGATCTTGTCGAACTCGCTGATCAGGTCCACCTTTTCCGCGCTGTAGCCGGTTGCGGGCAGCAACTCCACCTTGACGTTGGCGAACGGCTTTTCTCCAGGATAGGCAAAGGCGGCCATCACGCCGTCCGTGAGCTGAATCTTCTTGGGTCCGCTGAAGGTCTGGGCGGTGCGTGCCATGGGCGCCTGCGGGAGCAAGGTACGCTGCGTCAAGTCCGGGCCGATCGGCAGCTTGCAGCCGAGATACGGCCGGAGCGCGGCCGGGGTCGGCCGTTCCGCCGCGGAGGCGGTGTGCGCGGCTCCCTGAGCGTTGACGCGCGGGTGAAGGGCAAAGAGCAGGGTGACACAAAGTCCGCGGCAAAGGCGCATACAGCAAGGGTAGAACAAGCCGGCGCCACGCAGGGTAGGAGGAACCCTGTAGGTGATAGCCGACGAAGCGGTAAATTCTCTTGACCCGGCCCGGCCCGGGCGCTACGAATGGCTCTCCGCCCAGTTTGCTCTTTTTCCAGGAGTCTGATCATGCCGCACATTCCCAGGCAGGTTGTTATGGTCTCTACGCTTTTGACCGCGATGGCGGGGTTACGCCTCGCGGCACAGACCCAGAGCGCCCAACCGCCGGACAATTACCGCGGGCCGGACACCTTCGGCATGTGCGCCTATGTGGCGGGGGACACCACCTTCTACGGCAATACCTTCTCAGTCTCTTCTTACTTCAAGGGGCAGGCCCAGCAAGCGATCCAGCAGTACGCCCAGGCGCACGCCAATGGGGGGCAGGTGAAGGGAGCGCGCTGCTACTGGTCTTACAAGGAATCTGACCTGGCCACCACCAAAGAGACGGATAAGCGCTTGCTCGGTCTGCCAGGCCACTCCGTCAAGGGGGTAGAGACGGGCTGGACGTTCAGACCCGGAGCGACGGCAACGGCGACAGGCGCAAGCACGACCCGCACCATGGCCAATGCGGGGACGACCAGTGGAGGTACCGCGGCGAGCCGGACGAACTATGGAACGAACTACGGAACGGCTTATGGGGCGTCGACTGCCTCCAGCGGGCAGGCTGCCGGCACGGGTACAAGCACGGCAACCGGAACCATGAACACGGTGAGTGGAGGAGCGCAGAGCCAACTGTCGAGCGCAAAATCCGGCGCGGTTGCCTCCGCCGCGACCGGTGTGACCTCGATTACGACATCCGCGGTAGGGGGTGCCACAAGCGCCATGCAAGGCCTGGGAGGCCGGTTGTTCCGTGGAAACGGGGGGCAAACCAAAGCTGCCGCGGCACCGGCCTCCACCGCCGCGACTGCGCCCGCGGCCATGCCGGGAGCACCCGCCTCCGCCGCCGCGCCTCAGGAGGTTGCCAGCAACGCGCCGGGGCTGGGCCTGGGCATTGGGGCGATGGAGCCGGGTCGCGACAGCACGGCAGGCGCAGGGGCCGGCACCCTGCACGGGCCCGTGGAAGGGCTGGTAGCGGATGTCTCCGGCAGCGACCTGATCGTCAATATCGGGCAGGGGGCAGGCGTCGCACCGGGAGCCCTTCTCGTCGTCATGCATCCCCAGCGGGTGGTGAAGGACCCAGCCACGGGCAAGGTACTGCGTACCGTGGAAAGCCAGGTAGGCCAGCTGAAGATCACCAGCGCGGAAAACGATAGCGCCTCCGGCACCTTCACGGGCACGGGTATCCCCGTGGTGGGCGACAAGGTACGGTCTGCTCCCAGGTAAACGCTACTGGGGCTTCGCCGCAGCCGGAGCGTCTGCAGCCGGCGTCTCCGGCTCGGAGTCGATCTTCTTGCCCGCGTACTCAATGGTGACGCTGGTGTGGTATCGCTTGTAGTCGGTGTACTTCACCGTGGCGCGGAGATGGACATCCTGCCCGAGCGCTTCGTTTTGGGCCGGGAAGTGCAGCACACCTTCCGCGCGGGTGTAGGTGGGGAACCAGTATTTGCCGTCGATCTGTTGGTAGTAGGTGGTGAACGGCGGGGAGATATCCTCATGGCCCGGGCGCGTGATCTGCGGCACGTTCATGCCGTTCACCATCACGATCTCCAGGTCCTGCTTGTCCACCCAGACCTTGCCCTGAAAGTAACGATGCCCCTTGACGAGTTCCTTGGGCGCGACGTCAAGCACATAGGTGTCGAGCGTATCCACATGCTGCTGGCCGAGGTAGTTGAGGTTGTACTCCGGCAGTTGTGGCGTCGTCAGGATGAAGGGCAGCCGGTACTTGATGTCGTTGATGTCGTTTTCGGTGATGATGACGCGTTCAATGGTGTTGCCGGGCGCAAAGACGACGTGCTCGACGCGGTGACCGGCGTTGTCGTAGGTGATATCGGTCACCTCCTGCCACTCGCCGTCGGCGCGGTTTGTGTCGTCGTTGACTGTGTCCATTTTCACGGTCTGGCGAAAGGTGTACTGGTCACGGGCGTGCTCGAAGGCGGCCTCGCGCGCGCCCATGCGCTCGATGATCTGCGGTACGGTGAGCCCGGTGGGCTGCGTGGGGTCGAGCGGGCCGAAACCGGCGATATTGGAAGGCGTCGGCGGCGTTTGCTGCGCGGCCAGCGGCAGCGCGCTGAGGGGTAGGGCGGCAACGAGAGCGAGGCGGAGCAGGCGAGCGCGCATAGGGCTACTGAAGTAGACGCGCTTCGCTGGGGAAAGGCTTCGCCGAGTCTGCCCCGCTGGGCAACGCTTCGGCTGCGATACTGACACCATGAGCTTTGGGCGACCGAAGGCCGGAAAACCGCCGCTGGATCGGGCCGGGCTGCTGGACTATGCCGTCAAGTCGCTCGGCAGCCGCATGAAGAGCGAGCGCGATCTGCGCCGGCTGGTGGCCGCGCGCGCGGAGCCCGGTGACGAGGGCCGGGAAGCGACCGATGCCGTTTTTGCCAAATTGAAAGATCTCGGCTATCTGAGCGACGAGCGCTTTGCGGCCGATTTCACCCGTCTACGGCAGGAGAACGATAAATTCGGCCGTCGCCGTGTGCAGCAGGGGCTGATGCAGAAGGGCGTGGCGCAGGCAACGGTGACCGAGGCCGTCGGCAAGGCCTATGACGAGGTGGACGAGGTTGCGCTTGCCCGCCAGTACACCAAGCGCAAGCGCATGCGCAAGCCGGAGAACGACAAGGAGACCGCAAGGGCGATGCGGCGGCTGGTGGCCGCGGGTTTTTCGACGAAGGCCGTATGGGCGGTGCTGCGCAGCTGGGGCGCCGCGGTCGAGGAGGCTGAGCTTGATGGGACGGATGACATCTAACGCCTGTGCCGCGCCCGAGCTCGAAGACGCAGATCCCCTCCGGGGATGACAACCAGAAAAGCCCAGGTACAGTCTCCCCGGCTCAGGTCGACCGTTTCATCGGCATCGACTGGTCCGGGCGGGTGGACCTGCCTGGGCAGCGGCGGCACATTTGGGCGGGCATCTGGACGCGTGCGGCTTCCGGCAAGATCAAGGTGCAGCTTGAAGCCGGGCGAACGCGCGAGGAGATCGGCGACTGGTTGCTGAAGCTCGCGGCCGAGACGCCGCGCATGGCCGTGGGCATCGATTGCTGCTTCAGCTTCCCGGCCTGGTTCTTGGCTGAACTCGGCTGCGCGACAGTATTCGACTTCTGGCGGCTGGTGAATGCGGGTTTGGGCGAGCGCTGGCTGCGTCGCCATGCCGTGGATTCCCCGGAAGAACGAACCAGGGACCCGCGCTTCTGGGGGGCACCGCACAAGCGGCCTGCCTTGTTTGCGGGCGAAGGTTTTCGCCGCATGTTTCGCCATGCGGATTGGGACAACAAGATCGCCCAGGCGCTTGAAAACGGCGACCCGGAGCGCGCGGCCAAGATGAAGGGCATTACGCCAAAGTCGCCGTTTCAGGTGGGCGGGTCGGGGTCGGTCGGCACGGGCTCGCTGCGCGCAATGCCGATGCTGGCGCGCCTGCATGAGGCCGGCTGGCGCGTGTGGCCGTTTCAGGACGCTGCGTTGCGGGCTGATGAGCTGGAGCCGCAGCCGCTGCTGGTGGAGATGTACACGCGCCTGATGACGGGGGCGGTGGCCAAGAGCAATGCCATGGCCCGCAAGCGTTACCTTGCACTGCGGGGCAGCGAGGACGCGGTATTTGCGCCGGTAGGCCGTGCTGTGATGCGGAAGGCTGAAGGGTCGGAGGATGCGTTTGACGCGCTTGTGAGCACGCTCGAGATGGTGCGCCATGCGGAGGAGTTTGCGCGGCTGCGGGCGACGGGCGATCCGGGTCTGCTGCTTGAAGGCAACACGTGGCGGCCGGGGGTGTCATAGCGGCTTGCCTACAGGGCATTAAATTCTGCGTCGGACATCTTGAATGGGTTGCGAAAGGTAACCCCGCCGAGTGTGCGGCCGTCCTGAAAGTCCTCTGAAAATAGCATTGTGCATCCGTTGCGGAGAGCCGTAGCCCAAAGCATGGCGTCCCAGAACTGGAGCCCATGAACTCGGTGAGTGGTGAGCGCCTCCGGAAGGTCCTTTGGCTCGGCTGTCACGACCGTAAAGACGTCTTTCGCAAACGTGGCAAACCTGTGTGCCCCGGGAGCAACATCGGCCCGGCGTCTAGAGGCTGAGTTGCACAACTCTCCCAGCGATTGAAGCGTCAGGAATCCGTTCCGTTCGCGAATGAGTTCTAGCAATTGCGTTGCCCGATGTTGTTTCGCGGTGTCGTTGGGATCAAGGCTGTAGAACAGGATGTTGGTATCGAGCGTGTAGCGTTCAGCGCTCATGTCGCTCATCGTAGGTGAACGGAACTCCGCCGAAGTCCAAACCTTCATCAATAATCTTCATGATCTCCTGCCACGCGGCCTCGCGCTTGGGGTCGATTTTTTTACCTGAATAGGGCACGATCTCCGCGACGGGCTCGCCCCGGCGGGTAAGGACGATATGCTCACCCGCCTCCACCTGGGCGATGCAGGCGGAAAAGTTCTGGTTGGCCTCCCGAAGCGAAACTTCGCGCATGGCGGATGTCCTCTCAGTCATTGTAGTACGTAGTACACGCTTGCCCCGCTGGTAGACTGAGCCTCTATGCGCTCCTTATCCGGCAACCAGATTCGTGAAGATTTTCTGCGGTTTTTTGAAGGCCGGGTTTCCCCAGAAACAGGCAAAGGGCACCGCCGGGTGCACTCCTCATCGCTGATTCCGACCAACGATCCGACCCTGCTGTTCACCAACGCGGGTATGAACCAGTTCAAGGATGTGTTTCTGGGCGCGGAGCGACGCGACTACACGCGCGCGGCAAGCTCACAGAAATGCGTGCGCGCGGGCGGCAAGCACAATGACCTCGAGAATGTGGGCTTCACGCGGCGGCACCACACGTTTTTTGAGATGCTCGGCAACTTCAGCTTCGGCGATTACTTTAAACGCGAGGCCATTGCGTACGCGTGGGAACTGCTGACCTCGCCTGATTGGTTTGCGATCGACAAGACACGGCTGTATGTAACGGTGTTCGAAGGCAATGAAAGTGTGCCGCGTGACGATGAGGCGGAGGCGTTCTGGATCGAGACCGGTGTGCCGCAGGAGCGCATCTTCGGTATGCCTGCCAAGGACAACTTCTGGCAGATGGGCGATACGGGACCGTGTGGCCCGTGCTCTGAGATTTTCTACGATCTAGGCGTTGCGGCTGCTGAAGTACCCGGTGAGGACAGGCCTTTTCCGCAGGATGATCAGCGTTATGTGGAGATTTGGAACTTGGTTTTCATGCAGTTCGATCGTGCCAGCGACGGCACGCTAACGCCGTTGCCGAAGCAATCCGTGGATACGGGCATGGGACTGGAGCGCATCGCGGCGGTGTTGCAGGGCAAGCTCTCGAACTACGAGAGCGATCTGTTTACGCCGTTGCTCGCGGCGGCTGCGCGGCTGACGGGGTTCGCCCAAACCCAGCCTAAAACCCACCTTGGCGACGATGAAGCCGTCGCGAAGATGGGGCACCCTGATCGTGCGCTGATTGAACGACTGGCGGTGAGCGATGAGAAGGGTGCGGCGTCGTTACGCATCATCGCGGATCATGCGCGGGCGGCTACGTTTTTGATCTCCGATGGATTGCTGCCGTCGAATGAACATCGCGGCTACGTGCTGCGCAAAATTCTTCGCCGCGGGATTCGGCATGGGCGATTGCTCGGGCAGGAAAAGCCGTTCATGCATGAGATGGTCTTCGCTGTGCGCAATGAGATGCAGGCGGCGTATCCGGAGTTGAGAGAGACAGCCGAGCGTGTGAGCAAGGTGGTGCTTGCGGAAGAGCAGCAGTTCGCTCGAGTACTTCTGCAAGGGCTAGCGCGCCTCGATGACTTGCTCGCGAGTGCAAAGCTACAAGCCCAAGAAAACAGCGATCCGGAGAAGCGGAGAGCACTGGCTGGGGCAGGGATATTTACGACTGGTCCAGAACAAGCGAGCTTGGACGGAGCTTTGGCGTTCCACTTGTACGAAACGTTCGGTATGCCACTCGACTTCATTGCGGATGCGGCTCGTGATGCAAGTGTGATCTTCGACGAGGCAGGCTTTAACCGCACGATGCAGGAGGAACAGGCCCGCGCCCGCGCTTCCTGGAAGGGCGGCTCGCAGAAGTCGGCTTCTCCCGTATATCGCGAGCTTGCGAAGACCGAGTTTGTCGGCTACGGCGCTACGCGTTTGGACGGCGCACGTGTGCTGGCACTGGTGAAGGATGGCGTTGGCGTCAACGAACTCAAGCCCGGTGAGACGGGTGAGGTCGTGCTAGATGCGACGAGCTTTTATGCCGACTCCGGCGGGCAGGTAGGCGATGTGGGCTGGCTGTATGCGAGCGATCATCAGACCGCCGTGGCCGAGGTGACGGGTTGCCGAAAGCCTGTGCAGGGTGTGTTTGCGCATCAGGTAGTGGCGAAGCACAACATCGCGCTTGGCGACCAGCTGGATACCGCCGTGAACGCCGGTGTGCGTCATGCGACGATGCGCAATCACACGGGAACGCACCTGCTGCAGGCGGCGCTGCGTGAGGTGCTGGGACGCCATGTGAAGCAGGCCGGCTCGCTCAACGACCCGGGGCGTTTGCGCTTCGATTTCAATCACTTTACAGGTGTGGCGCCGGAGGAAATGGAAGAGATTGAGTCGCTGGTGAACGCGCAGGTGCTGGCCAACACGCCGGTTGAGACCCTGGTCGATGTCCCGATTGATGTGGCGGTGCATGAGTTGGGGGCGACGGCGTTGTTTGGGGAGAAATACGGCGAGTTCGTGCGCGTGGTGCGCATCGGCGATTTTTCGACCGAGCTTTGCGGCGGAACGCACACGAGCGCAACGGGCGAGATCGGGCTGATGAAGCTGCTGGGTGAGAGCTCCGTTTCGAGCGGTGTGCGGCGCGTGGAAGCGGTGACGGGAACGGGCTCGCTGCAGCTGTTCCGGCGTGATGCGGAGGTGGCGCGCGTGGCAGGGCAGATCGTCGGTGGGGAGCTGAGTGCGGAGACGCTTCAGTCGCGCCTGGCTCAAACCGACGAGGAGTTGAAGAAGCTGCGCCGCGAGCTGGAGCAAATGCGCATGAAGTCGGCTTCGGCGGCGACGGCGAATGCGGCCTCAAGCGCGGTGGAGGTGAAGGGTGTGCGTGTGCTGAGCCTCAGGGTCGATGCACTCGGGCAGTCCTCAGAAGCCAAGAGCCAGATGCGCAACCTTGTAGACGAATTGCGCGGCAAACTGGGCTCCGGTGTGGTGGTACTGGGCGCGGCGACCACGGAGGGCAAGGTGTCGCTGATTGCCGGCGTCACGAAGGATCTGCTGGGGCGCGTGCAGGCAGGCAAGATTGTGGGGCAGATCGCTGCCAGGGTCGGCGGCAAGGGCGGCGGGCGGCCGGACCTGGCCGAGGCCGGCGGCAACGACGTGGCGGCGCTCGATGACGCGCTCAAGTCGGCCGCCGAGGTGGTTGGGGCGCTATTGGGGTAGCAAGCGCCGGTGCGCTGTAGGAGCTAGGATCAAGATTTAGGGATCAGGTTTTAGGGATTGGGTTCTCCTCTGATCTTTTGCATGTGACTTTGCTCCCCCGTACCGCCGGCGGAAGGCAGGTGATTCGTTTTGCGCGGGCATGACAGGGCCTTCGGTCGTAGACCTGCCGGTTTCGCGGTCCGATCATTTCAGGGTCAGGGTCAGGGTCAGGGTCAGGGTCAGGGTCAGGGTCAGGGTCAGGTCAGGGTCAGGGTCAGGGTCAGGGTCAGGGTCAGGGTCAGGGTCAGATTGGAAGCTCGGTCGAACTTTGCGTGGGCCTTCTTGCCCATCCCCCTTTAGGCAGGTGCATCCCTGAGTACCCATGGCCGATTCACAGCGGCAGGTTTGCCGCCGCCACCTACACTTGGAGGGTGAAGGTGGGCCTGCTGCAGCGTCGTTCCGGGGTATGGAGGGGTAGGTCCCGGTACTGGGCGCTGGGGCTCTGCCTGGCGCTGCACGGGACACGCCCATCAAAGGCCTTCGCGGGGGCGTTCCTGCGGCCTGCATCGCTACAGTCTGGCCATGCAGCACGTCATGCAGGCGATCCATGGCAGGCAGCGCTGGCCGCCCGGCGAGCCTTTGAGGCCGCTGCCTCCCAGGAGCGCACGCGGGCCGCATTCACGCAGGTCATGGACGATTTTCGCGCAATTTATCACGGCGATCCGGCCGCGATCCATGCGCCGGGAGCGGTCGAGCAGGTGGCCGAGCTGCTGGCGGAGCAGGGCCGCGAGCTTCACGATTCCAAGAGCCGGCGCGCCGCCGCGGGGCAATATGAGTTCCTGGCCAAAGCCTATCCGCAAAGCTCGCTGGCCCCGCCGGCGCTGGGCCAGGCCTTGCAATTGCTGAACGAGGGCGGTCCGGAGGACGCGGGGGAGGCGGCACGGGTACGGCTGGAGCTGAAACAGCACTATCCGCACGCGGCGGCTACGCTGGAAGCGCAGGACCGAGCGCCCAGCCCTTTGCCTGATGTCAAGCAGGCAGTTGCGCCCAGTTCCTCGCACCGGATACCGGGATTGCCGGAGACGCGCGCGCAGGCACCCGATACGGCCCCTAGCGCGGCTTTGAACACGAACACGAACGCGGCTCAGGACGTGCCGCAAAGCACACCGCTCGACGGCCGGCCATTGCCCGAGGGCGCGGCTCCGGCCGTGGTGACGGGTATACGCCACTGGTCCACGGCGAGCTACACGCGGGTGGCCATCGATCTGGGGGGCGAGGTGCAGTTCCGCGCCGCGCGCACCGAGCACCCGGATCGCCTCTTCTTCGATCTCCATGGCGCCAAACTCGCGCCGGGGTTGGTGGGCAAGACCTTTGCGGTCACAGATGACGGGTTCCTCAGCACGATTCGCGCGGCCCAGGCGGGTGCCGATGTCACACGCGTGGTGCTGGACGTGCAGCCGGTTGCGGAGTACTCGGCGTTTCTGCTGCCCAACCCCTATCGGCTGATCATCGACATCCACGGCAAGCAGCCGGGCGCTCCCGCAGGCACGATCCCTGCCGGGCAGGGTCCCATACCCGCTTCGGAGCGAGTCGCCGCCGTTTCCCAAACCGGGAGTGGAGCCGTTGCGGCGCAAACTTCACGGCGAATGAACGAGGTTTTAAGCTCTCGGGAAGCCCCCGAGCCTTCCGCGCCGCCGAATCCCGTATCGGAACAGGCTGCCGCGCCCATCACACGGTCCTCCGCCGCCCGCAGCACCGGGGCCATCTCGACGCTGCCGCCCATGCCGGTGACCGATGGCAGCGCCGGCTTTGGGCTGCCGCCCAAGCGCAACGGCTCCGTCACCGCCGCCAGCGAGACAGCGGTCGCCCGGCCGCGCGTGGTGGTGACCGCCAAACCGACGACAGCGCGTCCGGTGCCCAATACCGTGAGCTCGGCCACACCGGACAGCAGCCGCGAGGTGGCGGCCCTGAGTGAAACACCCGGCGTGATGTCGGCGACCGCCAAGCCGACCAGCCGACCCGTGGTGGATCGCGGCACTGTGGTAACTTCCCGGATCAAAAAGTCCCCTGCCGCTGACGGCACAGGCACGGGAACGGCCGTTGCGGGCGAGACGGGCTCTGCCAGGGTTGGTCTGAGCGCGGCGCCGGTCGCGCCGCCGCCGCCCACGGCAGACGGGCAAAGCACGCTGATGCGGGCGCTGGGATTGAAGATTGGGCGCATCGTGATCGACGCCGGCCATGGCGGACATGACTCCGGCACGCTCGGTCCGGATGGCATTGAAGAAAAAGATGTGGTGCTCGATGTGGCGCTGCGCCTGGGCAAGCTGCTGCATGACCGGCTCGGGGCGGAGGTGGTCTACACGCGCGCCGATGACACCTTTGTTCCGCTCGAAACGCGGACGGCTATTGCCAATAAGGCCCAGGCGGACCTATTCATCAGCGTCCATGCCAACAGCTCCGGGGACCCGGATGTGCGCGGCGTGGAGGTCTATTACCTGAACTTTACCTCGGACCCGGAGGCGATGGAGGTGGCGAGCCGCGAAAACGCCGTCAGCTCGCAACGGGTAAACCAGTTGAGCGATCTGGTAAAGAAGATCGCGTTGAAGGACAAGATCGACGAGAGCCGGGAACTGGCTGCGGATGTCGATCAGTCGCTGTACAGCGGATTGAGAAAAGGTAATGGCGGGCTGAAGGACCGCGGAGTCAAAAAGGCCCCATTTGTGGTGCTGATCGGAGCCAACATGCCGTCGATTTTGGCCGAGATCAGCTTTGTGACCAACCCTGACGACGCAGAGCAGCTCCAGACACCCGAGTACCGCGAGCGTGTCGCGGAAAGCCTGTACAACGGCATCGCTCGCTACGCCAGCGCGATTAACACAGGGAAACCGAGGACGAAGGTGATGGAACGTGCGCAACGGTGATGGTTTGGAGCGCCGTCGGGTTGATGCCCTGGCGACCGGATGCGTAGGCGGCCTGGAGCGCTGGGGCATTGGAGCGCCGCGAGTTGGAGTGCCGAATTGGAACTGAGCGCGAGCCACCTGCACCCAGCTCTGCGACCTTTTGCCCGTTTAGGTAGTCTCACCCTCGTATGAGCCTTCATTGCCGCGCTGCGTTGGGAGTCGTCGCTTTGCTGACCTTGCCCGCATCCGGGCAGGGTAAAGTACCTGCTCCCGCACAGACCGCCGTGGAGCTTTCTCCGCAGCTTTTGCCGGCAGGCTTCGGCGACGGTTGGAAGGCAACTGCCGATGCGGCTCCGTCCGCAGCCGAGCCGGCCTTTTCGTTGGTCGAAGCCGGCCAGTCGGCTTTGGAAGAGGATGGCCCGCAGCGCTCCGCCGTGCGGAACTACACCGGTCCGGGCGGCAGGACACTGCACGTGGAGGCAACTGAGTTCAAGGACGTCTCCGGCGCACTGGCGGCGTTCTCCATGCTGAGCCAGCCCGGTATGCACGAAGTACGAGGCGTGGGGGCGGGAGCCGTCGCGGGCTCGGGTGGCCTGCTGTTCTATACCGGCTCCGCGGTGGCCGTGGCCTTCCTGGCAACCGAAGCCGACCTGCCTGCGCTGAAAGCGTTGGCGGCGGTGATGCCGATCGCCGTCGGCAGCCAGGCCCTGCAACCGCTATTGCCGACGCTGTTGCCGAGCCGCGGCCTTACACCGGGCAGCCTGCGCTATGCGCTCGGCCCGCAGAGCTATATGGCGGAGGGGGGTGTGCTGCCGGCCGCGGGTCTGGGCTGGGCCCAGAGCGTCGAGGCTGTCACCGCCAAATACAACGACCGGCGCGGTGCCGAAACCCTGACCCTGCTGCTTTACCCGACCCCGACCATCGCGGGCACGCACCTGCGCGCAGTCGAAGGTCTGCTGCCGGGCTTGGGCCCGAGTTTTCGCAACGCCAAGACGCGCCGCGAAGGCTCACTGATAATTCTTGCCGAAGGCAGTTTCTCTCCGGATGCCGCCCAGGCACTGGTTGAGAACACGCATCTCCGCCAAATCCTGAGCACGGATAAGGCCATGCCCACGCCGGATGTCGTTGAGACGCGCCGAACCTTCGGCCTGTTCGCCAACATCATTGTGTTCTCCATGGTGCTTGGGGCGGCGGCTATTTTGTTGGGGATCTTTCTTGGCGGCGGTCGCGCCATCATCCGTATGCTGCAGGGCAAACCCGCCGCGACCGAAGCCGAGTTCCTCAGCCTGCATTTGGAGTCGCAAAACCCCACACCGGCGTTCTCCCGGGGTGAGCCCGGAGAGCAGACCTAACCTCCCTGCAACTCGGCCTGCATCTGCAAGGGGCCACAGCGCTTCCCAACCGGCACGCTTCCCGATAGAATCGGGAGGGAGCGCCGACGTAGCTCAGTTGGTAGAGCAGCTGATTCGTAATCAGCAGGTCAACGGTTCAAGTCCGTTCGTCGGCTCCATAAATCAACAACTTAGAAGCCAACTATTCTTCACGCTGCATCACCGTGCGTAAACTTCTAGAACTTGTGGAAGGCTGGCTCCAATCCGACGCTGCGGCAAGAACCGTTAAGCATATCTATCGCACCCGGACGGTGATCGATTCCGTTGCACCAACCCATTGCGCGCGCGGAATTACGCCAAAGCCCTCGATCTACTCTTCGTCTTCGCTGCCGGGTGGCCTCTTACCCGGGCCCTGCATGGGGTACCGCAGCAAGACGAAGGCCTGGCCCCTCCACGGTCAATATCGGCCTGGCCGTCATCTGCAAGCTGGTGACCGAGGCTACCGCATAGCCGATTGATCAGACAAGGGACATGTATCTGTAACAAGTGATTAGTTACTGATCCGTTCATGGCAAGCCTGTCAATATTGGATGAAGGTATTTGACATGTAGCGGACAGCTTCCTTGGATCGAATCTTTTTATATTGCCGCCTACAGCAGCTTGTGCTTCGAGCTATCAATGTCGCGTGCCCAGATAACATGCCGTCACCTGCTCTTGTGCGTGAATAAGTCCGTCAATCATTTCCTTCTTCAGCAGCGAGTGTGGATTTTATGAAATGCCATTGAAGCTATCTCGTAATGGCTGGCCGGCTGGTAACGGCGGTTCTCTTCAGATTCATATTGCACAAAGGTCGATTGCACAGTAGCTCCTGCACTGAGTAGACACAGAGGTATTCAAAATTCCCGTGGCCCGATCGGTCGCCTACGCTCTGTATGCGCGAGCACCTCCTTGGTAGCAGCAATGGCCAAGCTGTGGAATGCCGCTGACACAGCTTCTACCGGTGGGGTAGACTAGCCCGCAGAGGCGAATATAAAGCGAAACATGCAGGGCTCGTTTCACGGTCTCGATGTAGAAACGGAAGCCGAATCTGCGTATAGAACCTTTTCTGTTGCAGGAGTTGGCGACCCTGAGGGGTGAAAAGAAGAGCTAGCTACAGGACGATGGCTTCGCCGGCCGTGACGGGCAAAGCTCGCCCTGAATACGAACCTCGTGGAGGAATGCAAAGTTTGGTTTCGGATGCAGCTTGTGAAGTGAATGAAGTTTCTGATGACTCTTGACTGCCGGTGAGAGATGGAGTCGGTTCAACCGCTGCGCAACAACCACCCGTCGAGGTGTTCGGTGGCCCGTGTAGATAAGCAATGCAGAGGTTTGGTGGCGTCAGCCCACGCATGTCTTCAGGCGAACCAGAATCCAGTAACCAGAGCAAGCGAAACCGCTTGCCCCCCAGAGCCGCTGCCGCAGGGAGAGCAGAGAGGTTTTCTTAGCGCCAAGGCGACCGAGCACGAGCAGGACAGCTCCGTACCGGCCATGATCCCGGAAGCACAAACAACTTCTAAAGAGGAGATACAAACGGGACTCGGGTGCGTCCTGGGGAGCAGAACGTTTGCGAAGTCACCGCGGCTGAAGCATCTGCTGGCGCACATCATTACACAGTGGGTCGAGGGCAATACAGGCCGGCTGGATGGGTACAATATCGCCGTTGACGTATTCCAGCGCGATGCCTTCTTCGATTCGGGCCTCGATCCCATTGTTCGTGTTGAGATAGCACGCCTCCGCAAGCAGTTGACCAAGTACTACGAGGGTGAGGGAGAACAAGATTCCCTGCGTATTGAAATCCCTAAGGGCGGATACGTTCCGATGTTTTCGAGGCGATCAATTTGCGAAGAGGAAGGGGTTTCTGACCTTCCGACTCGATCCGGCATCACCGTGATGGTCCTTCCGTTTTCACAGCAGAATGATGGCAATTCACTTCATTTGTATGACCATCTTCTCTGTCTTTTGACTCAGGAGCCGGGCTTTCGCGTTCTGTCAAGATTTTCATCGCTGTCCTTGGCATCAGGCAAAGACAGTTCTCATTTCCACCAACAGATTGAGGCGCGCTTCGTTGTCGAAGGGACAGTTTCTTGTGTCGGTGAGCAATACCACATGATCCTGCATCTTTCGGACAGTATGCATGGATACAATCTGTGGTCGGGCCGGTATATCACAGCCACTCATAGTGTGGGACATACGATGAGTCTCGTGGTCCGAAACCTGGCCGAGGAAATGCAACGTACGGCTGGCCTTATTTGAGCGTGCAGCCTTGTGCGATGTTACCGCTGCATACAGGTGTTAGCCGCTCCTGCTCTGAATCTGTCTGAGAAAACGGCGATGCATTTGAAGGTATGCGCTTGCCTGTTTCCAGGCGGTTAGACAACGGAGCATCGTGCAACACCAAAAACGAGTCGTCGCGAGGCTGTAACTGTTACTTGTATGTTGTTACTCGAAAGCGCTCGCGTTGAACGTCAGAATGACTTTAGTAAAGGGAGTGCAGCTTGGTGGAAAGCTGCAAAGAGTCGGGACCAGACCTTGCCTTCGCTCTGGAAGCTGATCGGTTTATGAAGTCTGACGAGCACTGGAAGTAAATAGATACTTCCTATAAGTGCGACGAGGGTTGGGAATAAGGGCGCAGTTTGCATTTCTCTTTCATTCACGGCGGCAGGTAATTCCAGCGCACTCCATAAGAGTCAGTCTAATCACGAATCTAAGGAACAATAAGATGAATCAGGCCAAAGTTCACAGATGCAGCGAGACCGCAGCGACTCCGGGTTCCGAACGGGATGCGGTGTTGTGTAAAAGCCCGGAGGCAATGGTGCAAACACCGGGGCGGCTACCCGGCGTGCTCTGGCTAGAGCAGGAAGACCGGGCCGAGTGGCGCGTTACGGCGAATCAATCGGTCAGCTACCAGGTCAATCTTGAGCCGGGGCTGCTTGATCCAAACAACCCGGTGCTGGCCAGGTCGGGAACTCCCGACATACAAGGACCGCTTCGGCGGCTGCTGGTGATCGATGCACAGGTGCACCGGATCTATGCTGAGCAGTTGCAACGCTATTTAGGTGTGCAAGAAGTCGAGTACGAATTTGAGGTGCTTGAGGCGCAAGAGCCTGCCAAGACCATGGAATCCGTGTTTAGCGTGGTGCGGGCGATGGATCGTTTTGGTATCGCTCGGCGCAATGATCCGGTGATCGCGGTAGGCGGGGGTGTACTGACCGATATCGTCGGATTGGCAGCGAACCTATACCGCCGGGCGACGCCTTATGTGCGCGTGCCAACAACCCTCATGGGCATGATCGATGCCGGCATCGGGGTAAAGACCGGTGTGAATTTTGCTACGCACAAGAATCGGTTGGGAACGTACTATCCCCCGGCCGCCAGCCTGATTGACCCCGCTTTCCTGCGGACCTCGGATCGCCGACACATCCGCAATGGTTTGGCAGAGGTTTTGAAGATAGCGCTGGTGAAAGACGCCGTATTGTTTGGCCTGCTGGAACACCATGGCAGCCGACTGGTGGAGGAACACTTACAGCAAATCGGCAGTGCGGGCGCAGACAGGGCCGCCGATCAGGTGCTGAAGCGCTCTATCAATGGCATGCTCGACGAGCTGCAGCCCAATCTGTGGGAACACCGCTTGGACCGGCGAGTGGACTACGGGCACTCCTTCTCCCCGATGATCGAGATGCATGCTTTACCGGAGTTGCTGCACGGTGAAGCCGTGAATATCGATATGGCGCTCAGCCTCGCGCTGGCACACGGGCGCGGCTTGCTGACGAGTGCGCAGGTCCATCGCGTTCTAGTGGTGATGCGCGATCTGGAATTACCCATCTGGCACCCCCTTTGCACCCTGGAACTGCTTGGGCGCGCGTTGGAAGACACCGTGAAGCATAGGAACGGCCAACAGTTGTTGCCCTTGCTTTGTGAGATCGGCGATGTGTGCTTTGTGAACGATATTTCAGTCGCAGAACTGAAAGCTGCATTGCAGTTTATGACCGAGGTGAGCAACGGAACGGCGGTTCCGGCAACGGAGAAGAGCTATGCATAAGGTGCGCGCGGTGCTGCTCGCCGGTGGCGAGGGCAAACGAATGGGTGTTCTGGGACGTGGCCGGTCAAAGCCGCTCATTCCTTTCGGCGGTTGCTGTCGCCTCATCGATTTCAGCATGGCCAATGCCTACAGAAGCGGCTTGGAAGAGGTTCTGCTGCTTTCGCAGTATGAAGAACGAATGCTCATGGACGACTTGCACCTTACTTGGAATGTCCGCGGCGGGTGTCGCGTGCATTTCGGACCCTATGACGAGGCATATCGCAGAGTAATCTCCGGCCAGTTGCCTGCGGTGATCAACGAACGCTGCTGGCCGGCGGAAAAGGGCACGGCGGATGCGCTGCTCAGCAAAGGGACATACATCTTCGGCAAGGAATGGACCGAAGTGCTCGTTTTGCATGCGGACCATGTGTATCAGTTCGACTATCGCGAGATGGTGCAACAGCACCGGCGATCCAGGGCAGCGCTAACCGTCTCCTTCCAGCGAATCGAAAGGCGTTTCGTGCACCTGTTCGGGATGGTGCACTTTGATACACAGGGCAACCTGACCGACTTCGTTGAAAAACCGGAAGATCCGACCAGTGACCTGGTGTTTGCAGCCTTTTGCATTTTCGACGCAGGCGTGTTGCGGAGCTATTTGGATGAATTGAGTGGAACGGATTGGCAACACGACATCAGCCGCGATGTGATTCCGGCCATGCTGCGCGGAGGGGAGCGAATTCGGGGCTATGAGGTACGGGAATATTGGGAAGACATCGGCACTCTGGATCGTTACTACAGCACGCACCAGGCGCTGTTGCGCGCAGAAGCCCCGATGCCGTTATCAGGCATGCCGATGACGATCAGGCCGGATGTGAAACGGCATCGGCTGGAGCATGCGCAGGGAATACGCACCTGCATTGTTGCTGACGATCTGGTGAACAAAGGCTTTCTGACGCACTGCACGGTGTTTCCAGGCGTGCGCGTGGAGAAGGATGCCTGGGTGAGTGAAAGCGTGCTGCTGCCAGGCGCGGTGGTGCTTGCAGGAAGTCGGATCGAAGGCGCCGTTGTGCTGGAGGACGGAACCATTGTGCCGTGCGTGGGAGAGCAACGGTTGACCGGGCTGGTGCCACGATGACCATACAGGCGGGTGCAAACCACAGGCGCTATGTTGTTGCCGACATCGGGGGTACGACGTTTCGTATCGGCTGCATCAAGCAGGGGCAGGATGATGTCTTCGCCATCGAGCGATTTCAAACCGAGAGCCTGCGGTTGTATGCGGAGGAGAGCGGGCAGCAGCTGCAGGACCGTGTCGTGCGGCAGCTGCAGAACCGACTGAAAGCATATCTCGGTTCGGCGGCGGGCGCTGACGCCACAGCCGTGGGACTGTCGTTTGCGGGACCGATGACCAAGGCCGGCGTCGTTACCGCAGCGCCGACGATCTGGGGTCCTGGCGCCGAATCTCTGAACCTCCAAAAGCTCTTGCAGGAGGCACTTGGACTGCCGGTTTTTGTAGCCAATGACATCACGGCTGCGGCGTGGCGCTATGCGGATCGCGGCGATCAATCATTCTGCCTGATCACCGTGAGTTCCGGCATCGGGAACAAAGTGTTTTGGAAGGGCGAGGCGCTGGTCGATGACGAAGGGTATGGCGGCGAACTGGGTCACTGGCGCGTTGCAGGAGGCGATGAGCCCATTCCCTGCGACTGCGGTGGCGCGGGCCATCTGGGAGCGATCTCGTCGGGCCGTGGTGTGGTTGCCCTGGCACAGCAACTGGCGTTACGGCAGCCGGAGCACTTCAGGTGTTCGGCACTATACGACCTCACTCGGGGCAGTACGGATGCCATCACGAGTGTGGACCTGGCAACGGCAGTGCGGCAGGACGATGCCTTTGCCGTGCATGTACTACGGCAGACGTTGCGGCCCATGGCTTCGGCAGTGAGCTGTCTGTTTGCCGCTATCGGCGTACGGCGCTTCTTGTTTATTGGAGGTTTCGCCCTTGCGGTGGGGCAGCGATATATCGAACTGCTCGGCGATGAATTGCTGCACTTAGGGTGTTTCGGTCTTCATGAGCCACAGGTCCGCGCGATGTTGTCGCTGGGCGTAGCCGATGACGAACACAGCCTCATCGGAATGGGCCGCATGATGAGCGCCTGCTTCACCGGCAACCGCGAATGCCGCGAACAGAACCAAGAGGGGGAGGAGCTATGCGGACACTTATCGTAGGCGCCGGTTTTGTGGGAACTGCCATTGCACGGCAGGTCTTTGGGGAAGGCGGCGAGGCGTTAACCGTTTCACGGCATCGTCCGGCGACGGCGGACGAAGTGCCTTGGGCCCCGTTGGATATTATGCATGCCGATTCTTGCGAAGAAATGCTTCGCCACTTTGCACCGGACACGGTTGTGCTGGTGCACGGTCCCTCGGACGTGACCTGGTGTGAAGCGCATCCGGAAGAAGCATGGCGCGGACACGTACTACCGGCACGCCGGATGGCAGAGCTCGCCGGTAAACGCCGCATCGTGATGATCTCCACGGACAATGTTTTCGATGGAAGCGAAAGAGCGCCTACGGAAGATAGGGAGACGTGTCCCGCCAACGCCTATGGTCGGGCAAAGCTTGGGGCGGAGCAGGCCATCGCACAGGCAGCGAACGGCGTTGTGCTGCGGGTCAGCCTGATTTATGGCTGGGAGCCTGACGGCAGCTCCAAGTGGCTGAACTTTTTTGCCTCATGTGCGCACCGCCTGCGCGCCGGACAGCAGATCACGGTGCCCTATGACCAGTGGAGCACGCCTGTGCTGCTGGACGACGTGGCCGCGGTAACGCATGCTTTGCTGAAGGCGAATACGGTCCCGCCGCTGCTGCATCTGGGTGGGCCGGACCGCATTTCAAGGGCAGCCTGGGCGACGCTGATTGCCGACAAGCTGGGTGTGGCGACGGATCTTGTCTCGTTCGAGCCCCGTGCCCACGGCCGCTATGCGAGCCGTCCACCGAACAGCGGGTTGGCGAGTGGTCTGCTGCACCAACATCCGAGCACGGCGGCTATTCAGGTGCGCAGCGTGCGGCAGGGGACGGCACTTCTGGTGCGGCAGCACATGCCAGAGGAGGTGGTGTCGTGTTGACAGTTCTGACCCAACAACCCTTCGGGGCCAGAAGAGTGGATCATCTTGCGCTTACCGTAGGCGATCTTGAAAAGTCGATTCGCTTCGTGGTGGATGTGCTGGGGGGAGAGCTGGTCTACCGGCTCCCCGCGCTGGCCCACCAGGAAGACGACTGGATGAGCCGCCACCTCGATGTCCATCCGCGGGCCCGTGCCGAGATCGCGATGTTGCGGCTGGGACCGGTCACGAACCTCGAACTCTTTGAGTACTGGGCTCCGAAGCACAATGAGGTTGCGCCTCGGCCGCACGATGTGGGCAGCACGGTGCTGGGCTTATTTGTGGAGGACATCGAGCTCGCGGTGGAGTACCTCCGCAAACAGCCGCGCGTATCAGTATTAGGCGCGGTGCAGACGGTACGTGGTGCTGCACCGGAGGCAGGTATGCGCTGGATTCGCTTTCTGGCACCCTGGGGCTCGCCGATCGAACTGCGTTCCTTTCAGCGAGCTCTGCCTTACGAGAGCCACTGCACCGCACGGCGCTTCGGCCCCTGTGCAGCCTGGAGTAACCGCAACGATGGCGTGCGTTCCCGCTCGCCCATGCCGGGACTGCGCAGTGTGGACCACGTTGCATACACTGTGGCCAACCTCGAAGCGGCGCTGGAGTTTTTCGTAGAAGTGCTTGGGGCGGAATATGTGTATCGCACCTCCGTCAAACTGAACGATCCATCTGTGGCGCAAGGGCTCGGAGTACCGCCACGCGGGCGTATGGAACGTGCGGTGTTGCGGATGGGGCCAACCGACAATATAGAGCTGAATCAATTTTGGGTAGCCCATGCGCGCAATTTACCGCCTTGCCATAGTGACGTGGGTGGCCGGCACCTTGCTCTGCATGTGGATGATGTAACGAAGGCGGCAGCACAGCTGGCGTGTGTGCCGGGATGCACCGTGCTGGGGCCGCCACAGACCATCTGTGAAGGGCTGATTGCGGGCGACCGGTGGGTTTACGTGCGGACGCCGATTGGGCTCCATGTGGAGCTGGTGCACATGCCGGATGGAGCGCTGCCCTACGAAGAAAAAACATCTGCCCGCCGCCGGCCTACAGCCGGCCTTCGATGGACCGATCGCTGAACAAGGAGAGAGTCATGACAATCCGCCACCTTCCGCCTCCGGCTACCCTGGCCCGGGCTGTTGCAGATACACTGGTCATCGCTGCAGACCCGCGCGCCGAAGATGCCAGCATCTTCTATTGGTCGAGAGGCCGTCAGTACGCTCTCGCTGTCCTGGAGGCGCTGCAATGCATACAGATTCCCGCTATACAGCGACTGGCCGAACGGCTGATTGCGGAACCCGCCGATCCCGACCTGTACTTCGATCTCACGGCTCAATTGTTGGAGCTAAGCCAGACGAGCAGGAGTGCCGAACTGGATGCGCTCTTCACCGCCGCGTGGAAGGCTGAATGCAACTCACGGCTTGGTTTCCAAATGGGTTCCCGCTACGAGCTTTCCAGCAGTTGTGCCGTGCAGGCGCAGACGTTGCGGGCGCTACCGACCGGTCCTGCCAATCCGGAGGGAACAAGTTCGCAAGTGCTGATCGTTGTGCCCTTTCGCGATCACAGCGCAACGGGCTCGCGATTGCGCAATCTGCTTGCCTGCCTTTTAAGCCTGCGTGATCAAACTGCACCACGGGACAGCTATCGCGTGGTGGTGGTGGAAAGCGACGAAACGCCACGCTGGCGAGATGTGATTGAACCTTACACGGATCGTTATCTGTTTGCTCCGAAGAGCAGTTCTTTCAATAAATCCTGGGCTGTCAATACGGGTGTGATCGACGACTGCGGGCATGCGGAGTTGATCTGCGTTCTGGATGCGGATGTGCTTGTGGATCGCGAGTTCATCGTGCGAAATCTCACGCGCTTCGAACGCCCCGGTGTGATGGGCTTTTTGACATACCGGGATATGTGGAACCTCGATGAGAGCTCCACCAGCTGGGCGATCAAGCAACGCCTGTACTGCCGTGCGCCCTCCGTTGATCCCGAATCTCTGCGTGCATTTGTTCTGCGGAGACCGCCGGGAGCCTGCATCTGGGTAAGGCTCAGCGCATTCCACACCGTCGGGGGCATGGACGAACGATTTGAAGGATGGGGCGGTGAAGACAACGATTTTGTCTATCGGTTGGACACGCATTCCGCCTTTGACAGCTACGGCGATCCGCTGCTGCACATGCATCATGCGCCCTCGGCAACATTGCGGACGGACGGCGAACTTCTGAATGCTAGTATTCCCAGCCTGAGTTGGAAGCCGGGTAACATGATCGGCGACATCAGGCGTTTTGCCGGCACTTTATGAATGCAAGAACGGCAGAGATCCCCACACACATTTTACAAAGAAAGGAAACAACGCCATGATGTCCCCTATCCCTACACTTGACCTTTCCGCTTGGAGAACCGCAAGCACCGCGAAGCGGCGTGAGACGATCTCCACACTTGATGCAGCGCTGTGCCAAACCGGAATGTTTCTGCTACGTGGCCATGATGTGCCCTCGGAGCTTACAAACCGGATGCGCGCCCAGGGACGCGACTTTTTCCGAATGCCGGAACATGAAAAGAAGAATTACAGCGTAACCAAGCCGTACGACAAAGGTTGGCGTGGCCTGGGGGAGTTGCAGGTAGGGGCGATCTATGGCGAGAACAACCCGCCCGATCTCCACGAGGCATACCACATAGGGCCAACGCTTCGTACCGGTGACCCTGCTTTTGACGCGCTCTACTACCCGGAAAATAAGTGGCCTGCCGAGCTACCGCAACTCAAGGGAACCGCTACCGCGTATACGGCACACATGGAGCGTGTGGCCCTAGAGGTACTGCAGGTGTTAGCTGAGGTGCTGGCGATGCGTAAAGACTTTTTCACCGCGCAGGCAGACCGCGCGACCTGGACACAAAATGTGAACTGGTATCCTTCGCTGGGCTCCTTGGGTGTGGTCGCAGAAGGCCAGATGCGTGTGGGGCCGCACTCCGACTACGGCACCCTGACCTTGCTGGATCGGCAGCCGGGCAAGGGAGGACTGCAGGTGTACAACGAGCAGTGCGGTTGGTTTAAACCTCCCTTTGAAGAGAATACCCTGGCGGTCTTGCTGGGAGACCTGATGCATCTTTGGACCGATGGGCGCTGGCAGGCACTGCGGCACCGGGTGCTTGCGCCACCGCCTGACGCTCCCGGGGAAGAGCTCGTGTCGCTTGTCTTCTTTTTTGAGGCTAATCCAGATGCACGCATTACGCCCTTGGCCCCACCTGTGGGCGGTGGTGCAGGAATGGAGCCTGTGATCTCGGGCGAATCGATCCTGGCGAAGGTTGGCACCTCCGTAACGCTGGCCGGGGCTGAGGCCTAGACCTCAGCGTTCCCGTTCGCTACAACCCTTTGAACGCGAAGGTGTGCCGCCTGCACGTGGGCACACCTCGTCAACACCGCTTTATGCCGTGGTGCGTTCTTTGGGATCGGTTCGATCGTGGCGGCCAATCTGGGAGCAGAGCACGAGACCGCACAGGCTGTGGCGATGATACTGACCGGACTGACTGTAGCTAGTATTTTCGACGCTCTTGGAGTTAATGCATTTTGCCTCACGCACAACGTAAAGGAAGCGCTATGGAGCGATATGTCTTATTTGTCTATACCCGTCCCATGCCTGGCCAGGAAGCCGATTTTAGCCGTTGGTACAACAACGTACATCTTCGAGAGGTATTGCAGGTACCCGGCTTTGTGCGCGCTGCGCGATGGTCTTTTTGTCATCCGGGTGCGCCAGTTCTCCGCGGACGCAAAGGATTCCTCGCCACCTACACGATCGAGACCAAAGACATCGCTGAAACCCTGGCGGCCTTTGAAGAGGCCCGCCGCTCAATGAGCTTCACCTCAAGCCTCGATCCCAGCTCGGTGGCCTTTGAACTGGGGCGCTTATTGCCTGTGTAGGCCCAGAAAGGCAAGGGATACACAAGTAAGTTGGGCTGGAAAGCCAATCAACCTCGGCTAGGAGAGCAAATGCACATTGTTGAGTGTCACCTGGAATTCAGCGGCTTTGACGACCGCCTTGTAAAGGCGGGAACCTCTGTGTACCTTTGGAATTTATCGCAGCAGTTTCGGGCCGCGGGCCATCGCGTGACGGCATTGACGCCCGCGCATGGACTGCTGACCTACTTGCGGGCACGGCATATACTCAAACGATTGGATTGGCGTTTCGAAGGCCGCATCCCGCTACGCCTGGACCCGGTGGTGTGGCCGGGTTATCCCGAGGAACTGGATCTGCCCCTCCTAGCCGAGGCGCATTGCTTCGAGGTCGAGGGCATTGAAGTCGTATTGTTAAGCGGGGGCATCCTTGATGCCTTCTGCGATTCCTTCTATCCGCCGGCTTCGCTGGAGGGTAGGGATCTGGCTTGGTTAAAGCCGCTTGTCTTTCAGATTGTGGCGGCAAGGTTTCTTACCGAGCGAATTGAGACGGGCGCCATAATACATCTCCATGAACCCATGTACCACTACATCCTGCCTGCGGCGTTGGCCGGCACCGGTCTCACTACCGTGTCGACCGTGCAAACCAACATGCCAGTGAATCGCAAGGTCTATGCACCCGAGGTGCGGGCATCTCTCCGTTATCTGAACGCGGACACTTCCAGCGCGGCCGGGCTTGCAGATCCGCCCCTGGATTCTCCCTTGGAGCAGGCCATGCGCGCTTACCTGCCACGCACGCTGCTATACCAGGATTACCCGTCGCGGGAAGGGCACGACTACATCAGCATGCTGGCCCTGATCGTGCGCTCGGCAGCGGCCATGGACTTCTTGTCTGAAGGGCAGCTTCACCATGCGCTTACCCAGGCAGGCACGCCGTTTGAGTTGCTGTTTCAGAAGCTGGCTGTGCGCCGTGAGCTGGAAGAGCATGCGGACACACTGGTAGTTGGCGGTTGTGCCATCGGTGAGGAATGGATGCATGTGGAACGCTCCGGCGAACGGCGGCGACGTACGCTGGGCTTGCTGGGCCTCAACCCACAACTGCCGACCATTTATCACAACTCAAGGTACTCCGTGCAGCACAAAGGACAACGTGAGCTTTTCCGAGCAATTCGACGATTGCTAGCTGAGGGACAGCAATGTAACGTGCTTCTGCATTGCCTCGCACCGCAGCCGCCCGCCGATCCCGATCTTGAGGTGATTGCCCGCGACTATCCCGCGCTTGCACGCGTCTCCACCGGTCCGATGAGTACAGCGGACATCATGGATTGGGCAGCATCGAGCGATCTCTCAGTCTTTCCCTCAAAGTTTGAAATGGACACCTTTCTGATGGCCATGGGGGAAGCCATGGCCAGCGGCGCAATCCCAATCGCCACCGCCCAGCAAGGCATGCGTCATTTCCAACATGGCTTCGATTTACATGATCCGCAAAGCACCGGGCTGGCGCTGCCACGCTCTTTTCGCGTTGACGATTCCGTGTTGACAGACGCGGTGTACACCGGTCTCCGCCAGATGCTGCAACTGTTGCGTGAGAATCCTGAGCGGGCGTGCTCCCTCCGGAAGAAAGCGATGGAGATCGCGACCCAGTTCGGTTGGCCAGCAGTGGCGCAACGCTTTCTGGCTGTCTTTGAGGCTTGTCTCGCCGGGCGCTCTCCCTCCGGGGCGATCGGATCGGATCGTCTGGCCTGCATGGGAACGCATAGAGCCGAGGGTACCGGATGTTCGGTAGAAATCAGCACAGTGCATACAGTGAACGGCATCGCAGTGAGCTGCCGCGCATCGGATGCGATCATGCTGGAGATCGTGCTACCGGGTCCGTGCGAAGTCATTCCATTGCAGCCGGCCGGCAACGACATCTTCGTGGGCACGCTGCCGCCCATGGCAGAAGGGGAACTGACGATGCTGATTACGCGAAGGGACGGCACCTCCGTATGGCGAGGCTTCGTAATGGAAGCCGGTTCACTCCGCATGACCGAGCCTGCATGATATAAGGCGCCCGATCTGAGCTACGTGTCAAGCCGGTTCGTGAATGCTAACGAAGAACAGCTTATAGTGCTGAGGGAGGGAGCGGAGCCCTTGTTCCATGGGGGGTGCATCCAGAAACACGTGTAGCTGGAGGATTGCAGGCCATTACTGACGACATGCGCGCGTGAGGGCGAGTCAGGGTATTCAGTCGGTTCTACATGCCGGGACCTTGACCTAAAAGCATGGTGAGTGTACGATCACTCTTATGGTGAGCCGGAAAGCTGTTCTATCTACATCCGAAGTGCGGCGTGAGGCGGTCATCGATAGTGCAATGATCGTTTTTGCAGCCAACGGTTATCTTGGGACGCCCGTCACGGATATTGCCAAACGCACCAAGATTTCCACGGCCTATGTTTTTAAACTGTTTCCCAGCAAGCAGGAACTCTTCGTTGCAGCCCTGGATCGGTGTTTTGAAAACATTCTTGCAGCTCTGGCGAAGGGCGCGGAGGCAAGTGCAGACCAGGCGCCAGAGCCCGTTTTGTTCGCCATGGGAGGGGCTTACGCAGCGTTGATCGCTGACCGCAAGCTGCTTTTGCTACAGATCCATGCGCAATCTGCCGCCGATATACCGGAGATCGCGAAGGCTTTCCGCCGAGGGCTTATAGCCATCGTCCGCTTTGTCAAGAACAGATCCAACGCTTCAGACGAGTTGGTGCAAAGGTTTATTGCATACGGCCAACTCTGCCATCTCATCGCGACCACCGGATTCGATATGGACAAGAGTCGCTGGGCACGTATTCTAACCAACGGAATCCGGCACGTTTAGGATTCGTCCCCATAAGTGAGTAACTAATCACACATTCCACTCTGCATTAGAGGACATAGATTATGAGCTTGAACACATCTACCTTCCCCACATTCGTTATCGCCACCGAGGTAGTCCTGCCCGGGCTCGTGGAGCCCTCCGGGCTACAGACCCGGGAACGCGCCCTTCGCGCACCGCGCTCAGGTGAGGCTCTGGTACAGATGGAGGCCACGGGTATCTCCTTCGCTGAACAGGCTATGCGCCAGGGTCTTTACCCTGCTCAGCCCGCGTTCCCCTTTGTGCCCGGGTACGACCTAGTGGGAAGAATCGTCGCTGTAGGGGAAGGGGTATCCGCAATGCGGATCGGGTCTCGTGTGGCCGCCGTGGTTAAAACTGGTAGCTGGGCCAGTCATGTACTGGTTCAGGTCCGGGATCTGGTCGCTGTTCCTGCGGGTATTACGTCCGCGCAGGCAGAGACCGTTTTGGTTAATGGCGTGACTGCATGGCAGATGTTGTTCCGTGAAGCTGAAGTAAAGGCGGGAGAGACAATCCTGGTGCATGGAGCCAATGGCGGCGTCGGCACAGTGCTCTGCCAGCTTGGTCGGCATTTCGGAATGCGGGTCATCGGCACCGCTTCGCCTCGCCATCACGAAGCCTTGCGTGCCATGGGCGTGGAACCAGTCGACTACGGTGCACCCGATTTGAGGGAATGTATCTGCGCCTTGGCTCCGGGCGGGGTCGATGCAGCCTTCGATCATCTCGGACTCGAAAGCGCCCGGACATCCTACCGCTTGCTGAATCGCGGAGGTTCGTTGATTGTGTACGGCAATGCCTCCGCGATTGGTCAGAAAACATCGATGGTGCGTGTCTTTCTCCGCCTCATGGGACAGCTACTTCTCTGGAAGCTGCGGCCCAATACACACTACGTTACTTTTTATAACTTCTGGGCGGGTCGTCGGCTTCGCCCGTCAATATTCCGCAAGCGGCTCGGCCAAGATCTAACAACTCTCTTTGAGCTTCTGCAGGCAGGAGCAATCGATCCTCCGGTAGCAGCGGAATTTCCTCTCGCCGAAGCAGCGACGGCAATGGTGTTGGCTGAATCACGGACGCTGCGGGGTAAGGTCATACTCGTGCCCTGAAGCGGACAGAAAACAGGCAGACTCACAGAACAGAATAGGGAGAAATTACATGCGTTTACTGATCGTCGGAGCTAATGGCCGAACTGGGCAGCACGTCGTAGAACAGGCTATAAAGAGAAAGCACAACGTGACGGCAGTTGTCCGTAGTTCATCGATGAAACAGATGGCCGGCCTACGGATCGTCGTTGCAGATCCGTGTAAGACAGAAAATTTGGTACCGGTACTTGAGGAACAGGACGGGGTGATTTCTTGTCTGGGCCAGCGCCCAGGCGGGAGTCCATTCCTTGTGCGGGATGCCGCGATAGCCATGGTTGGTGCCATGCAGAAGGCTGGGGTCCGACGCTACGCGCTCGTTTCCGGGGCTTTGCTATACCCGAGTCTCAATCCCTTGGTTCTACTCTTGAAGCGCGTGATGGCGCAAAGACTCGTGGATGCGCGCGCAACAGAGGATGTGGTCTCTTCCTCCAAGCTGGATTGGACCATCGTACGGCCGCCGCATCTGATCGCAGGCGCTGGCAGTAAGGGCTACAGAATCGAGGCCGGTCCACGACCGCACCTCACCTGGGAGTTGCAATTCCGGGATCTTGCAGATTGCCTGCTTGATGTTGCCGAAGGAGAGGATTTCACACAACAGGTCGTCGGAGTAGCCTCGCGTTGAAAGGTGCACTCACTGCCGCTCATAATCATGCGATCCCCCGCAGCATTCGATCATCGCGGGAACGAGCTGCATGACGGGGCAAACAGCACACAACGCCGGCGTTATAGAGCTCGACTCGAAGCCAAGTTGTCCCTGTTTCAGCGCAGCAGGATTTCTCACGCGATGGGAATAAGTTGCGGACCGTAGAAACGGCATTGCCGGACAACGACGAACTATTCTCCTAGCTTACATCCTGCGGCGTCGAGTGAGCCGTAGATAGCGACGATAATGCTACTTCGCATTGAGGTTTGGGAGAGTGGCCGATCATCGGCTATGCTGTTCCAGCGATCTCACCTCATCCCTACGCTGTCGAGGCGGAGTTCCAAAACATTCTGTTCTTGG
>CAXTBJ010000026.1:0-4314 GCA_964242585.1 uncultured Bryocella sp. | reverse complement strand
TGGTTTGGCGACATCCTGTTTCCCTATGGGATTGCCGCGCTCTTTCTTTTTCCACTGCGTCGTCTCAATGGCAAAATACTGCTTGCCTTGGCGGCGCTTTACTTTGGCTTGCTTACTTTTCAGGCTGCGAGGGTGTACCAACAACAGGCCGTCGCCTACCATGCGGCTCAGACTGCGCAGACCAAACAGTCTCAACATCAAACACTGACTGCTGAGGATAACCAGGCCATTGCTGCGCGAGCCAAGACGCTCGCCGGTCTCCGTATGGCCGCCCCTGCCGTGGCTGCAGAACGCTCTGCGCGACTGGGTACTTTTCCGGTTTATGCCCATTGGTTGACGACGTTTTGGGAGACCTATGTGTTTGGCCAGTACATGCCGAGCTATGTCACCACGGTCTTTTTCTCTACTGTTTTGGGCATGGCTCTATTCAAGTTCAGAGTTACGCAAGGGGAACGCTCCTTGCGCTTTTATGCATTGCTTGCGCCCCTCTGCTACCTTCCCGGATTGGCCCTGCGTGTGAGCGACGCAAGGCTCTTCACGCAATTCCAGGCCCTGCCGAGTAAGGCGGGAATCTTTGCGGAACCAGCGCGCCTGCTCATCACGTTGGGTCACGTTGCGCTCATTAACCTCTTGGTCAAAAGTTCATCTGGACACAGGTTGCTGGGGATTTTTGGCGCGGTCGGCCGGACGGCTTTTTCGGGTTATCTGGTTCAGAATTTTCTCAGTATGTGGGTGCTGTTTCCGGGCTTTGGCTTTGGGCTGTTTGGCCGCTACGGATGGTTTGGCCTTAGCATGATGGCGCTTGGTGTGATGGTGGTACAAGTCGTAGTTGCCAATGTGTGGCTTCGCTTCTTTGCCATGGGTCCATTGGAGTGGCTCTGGCGCTCACTCACCTATAAACGAGTCCAGCCATTCCTGCATCAGTCATCGACGGCAGATCCGGTGGTGGTATAGGGAGGATGGCTACGAACCAACATAAGGGTCCTGTACTCTCTACGATTATCACTTGGACGGGATGGAACCATCTGTGCCATGGAGCCTATACTTCAGGACCGATACCAAACCGAAGAGATCATCTCCAAAGTCACCGCGCGATCGTCAAAACCAACTCTCGCTTTCTTGATGGAATTCCAGTTGCTTCCAATCCAATGAATTAAAACTTGCATTGGCTTCAGGAGGCTGAGCCCAAGGTTGGTTCGTTCATACTCCACTCTTCTTGGGACCTCAGAAAACACTTCGCGAGACAACAGGCCACCACACCTCCACCTCAGCTCCTAAGCTGAATGTGTCGTCTTCCATTTGCATCACTCTTATTCCATCATTTAGGTTGCAACGGTAACCATGAGGCACATGGCGAATGAAGCAAGGGAGATGGAATGCGCGTATTTCTCACGGGCGCCACCGGACTTATCGGTTCAGCCCTGGTTCGGAACTCATCAACGCTGGTTACCAGGTGCTTGGGCTCACACGGTCAGAGCCGGGAGTCCAAACCCTTCGCGCTGCCGGTGCCGAAATCTCTGCAAGGCAGTCTCGAAGAGGGCATACCGCTACGGGACATCGCCGCCGTCATCGTTTACGGCCTCAAGAGTCCAGTCATATCTAATTCCGCCCGAACAGGCACTTACCCATTTTGGACGCGTATGCGGGTACGCCGGTCTGGACCTTTCAGCGTCAAGCGCGATCACCCAGCAGCGGCTGAGCTGGTTCGCGACCGGGCCAGGACTAATGAAAGATCTCGATAGCATGCGCTACTAAAAAACTGAGTTTCACACCCACAAGGCACCTGATCCGAAGCGGATCGCGGTTCTAAGTGAATGCTCGCCGGATGCCGGACTACTTGTCGTCAGCGGTTGGACCGAAAGTCGCCGGCACCTTTTCGCCGAGCAGCCTGAGGTAAACCCCGAGCTGCGCGCGGTGATGAATCATGTGGTCGAGAAACAGTGTGCGATAGGCGTTGTAACGAGTTGTCTGAAGCACCAGATGACCCTGCCTCAACAGCGTGAAGTCCTCGTCAAACGCCGCGTCACTGGTAACCTTCAGTGTCTCAACCAGGCGCGCGGCCATGGCCTCGAATTCAGTCACCAGATCCGCTTTCAGCTTCATGCGCAGAATTTTACGCGGATCATCCGGCGTACCCATGTTGATGCTCGGTACAGTGAGGTGCAGGTATGCAAACCCGGCAAGCTCGGCGGTGTGACCTGCCAGCCGTGTAAGCGGCATTGATCGCTCATGAGGGGCAAAGTCGTTCCTTCCATCGGGCACCTCGTTGAGCACCTTGCGGGTGTTTTCAAGTTGCTGTTCGAGCTCAGGTAGAAGGCGTTCGGCGAGTGTCATGGGACTCCGTTAACGGTTGAAGCTGGCACCTACAGCCGGTTCTTTTGCCGTGTTCTATGCGCGCGATATGCTTCAGCAAATGTTCCGAGCCCAGCCAATCTCAGGTGAGGTTGGCTGGGCTGCGGTGTAAACGGATTGTTTGCTACACAATCGAAGCGGTCAGGTCGTAGCGATCCAAGTTCATGACCTTGTTCCACGCAGCGACGAAATCCTTGACAAACTTCTCATGCGAATCGGAGCAGGCGTAGACCTCAGAGGTGGCACGCAATTGGGCATTGGAACCAAAGATCAGATCGGCGCGAGTAGCCTTCCACTTCACCTCACCCGTCTTTCGATTGCGGCCTTCAAAGGTGTCCTTCGACTCCGTTGTCGGCTTCCAGGTGTAGTTCATGTCGAGCAGGTTGACGAAGTAGTCATTGGTCAGCATCTCGGGACGTTCAGTGAAGACACCGAATTTTGTGCCCCCAAAGTTGGTGTGAAGCATACGCAAACCGCCGATCAACACGGTCAACTCCGGCGCGGTCAGGCGCAGCAGCTGCGCCTTGTCCAGGAGCGCGACCTCGGCAGGCTCTTCCTTCCTGTAGCCGTAGGAGCGAAAGCTGTCGACGATGGGCTCAAGCGGCTCAAAGGACTCAATATCGGTCTGTTCCTGCGATGCGTCCGTGCGGCCTGCGAGAAAGGGCACGGTGGTCTCGATACCTGCGTCTTTGGCCGCTTTCTCGACACCGGCAGCACCCGCGAGGACGATCAGATCCGCCAGCGAGATCTTCTTGCCCCCGGAGGCCGAAGCGTTGAAATCGGCTTGGATCTTCTCGAGTGTCTTCAGCACCCGCGCCAGTTGGGCGGGCTGATTGACTTCCCAATCTTTCTGCGGAGCCAGTCGAATGCGTGCGCCATTCGCGCCGCCGCGCTTGTCGGAGCCGCGGAACGACGAGGCCGAAGCCCAGGCGGTGGATACCAGCTCAGAGACCGAGAGGCCCGACGCCAGCACCTTTGCCTTCAGGGCGGCAACATCCTGGTCATCGACCAATGGGTGGTCGACCGCGGGGACCGGGTCCTGCCAGATGAGCACCTCAGCCGGAACCTCGGGCCCGAGATAGCGGAAACGCGGACCCATGTCGCGATGCGTCAGCTTGAACCACGCCCGGGCAAACGCATCTTCGAACTTATCAGGGTTCGCGAGGAAATCACGTGAGATCTTGTCGTAAATCGGATCAACACGCATCGCTAGGTCGGTGGTTAACATCGCCGGCTGCTTCTTCTTGTTGGAATCGTGGGCATCCGGCACGGTGCCTTGTCCGGCATCACCCTTGGGCTTCCACTGGTGCGCGCCGCCGGGGCTCTTGGTCAGCTCCCACTCGAACTTGTAGAGATGCTCAAAGTACTCGTTGGTCCACTGTGTGGGTTTGGTGGTCCAGGTGACCTCCAGACCGCTGGTGATCGAGTCGCCGGCAATGCCGGTCTTATACGAGCTGCTCCAGCCAAGGCCCTGGTTTTCGATCGGCGCTCCTTCAGGCTCCTTGTCCAGGTGGCTGCCCGGGCCGGCGCCATGGGTCTTGCCGAAGGTGTGGCCGCCCGCAACCAGCGCTACCGTCTCCGCGTCGTTCATGGCCATGCGGCCGAACGTTACACGTATGTCTCGTGCCGAAGCTGCGGGGTCAGGCATTCCCTCAGGGCCTTCGGGATTGACGTAGATCAGGCCCATGGTCGTTGCGGCGAGCCGTTCCTCGAGCTCGCGATCCCCGGAGTAGCGCTTATCGGTTCCCATCCAGGTGGTCTCCGCGCCAAAATCTACGTCGTGATCCGGCTCCCATGTGTCCGGGCGACCGCCGGCAAAGCCGAAGGTCTTAAAGCCCATCGTCTCCAGCGCGACGTTTCCAGAGAGGATCAGCAGGTCCGCCCAGGAGATCTTCTTCCCATACTTCTGCTTCACCGGCCACAGCAGTCGGCGCGCACGATCAAGGTTCGCGTTGTCAGGCC
>CAXTBJ010000025.1:0-47201 GCA_964242585.1 uncultured Bryocella sp. | reverse complement strand
AGATGGTGCAGCCCCTGCTCGCCCGTCGACCCGATATACATCGCCGGCCGCAGCCGCACGGCGGCCAGGCCCTCAAGAATCGTAATGTTCTCGCCGCTGTAGGAATTCGAGTTGGCCGCAGGAACTGGCTGCTGCGGATCGGGAAGGGGCGTCTGGGTTGCCAAGCGATCTCCGGCAGGCGGAATGGAACAGCCATTTCGCAAGGCCAAAATGGCCACGAAACGCAAGGAAAATCCGCCTGTTCTGGTCTTTTTCCTTAGCTCCAGTTTACCATGCAGCCCGCCGTGGCCCGCTTTGCCGCTCCCTTGGCATGGAAACATCCCGCAAAGGCGTTTTTCCATCCCGGCTCACCGTCAGCCCCGCCGCGCGCCCGCCCTGCGATTTCGGCCGCGGCCGTTCAGCCCTTCGTACCAGCCTCCGGTACGTGCTGCCGCATTCCTTCCGTCGGTCAACCGCGGATCGAGTAAATCGAGTGCACCTCCAGCCTCCTCGCCATCAGCGTCGCCCCAGTCACCGCGACCAGTAACGGCACAATCAACGCATCCGTATGGTTCGTCAGCTCCAGCATGAACACCACCGACGAGACAGGCCCCTGCGACGCCGAAGCCAGCATCGCGCCCGCCCCGATGATCGCGTAGCTGTCCTTGGACGTCCTCGGCGCCACATGGCTCCAGGCCTCCCCGAGCAGACCGCCGAGCAGAGCCCCGAACGTCATCGTCGGCGTGAACAGCCCGCCGGGCGCACCCGCCTTCAGGCACATCGCCGTAGCCAGTGGCCGCAAAATCAACAGCCAGCACAGCAAACCCGTCCTCACCTGGCTTCCAAATGCCTCCTGCACCACGTCCTTGCCATTCCCCAGAAGCTCCGGGAACCAGACCGACGCCACACCCAAACCCACAAACACCAGAATCGGCGCGACCACGACCATATACTCCTTTGGCTTTCCGCTCTCCGCCCATCCAATCACCCGCACATACAGCGCTGAGACCGCCCCCAGCACCGGCCCGGCCACCGCCGCCCAGATCATCAGCGAAGGCGTGATGGAAAGCCGGGCAACCTCGAACGTTGGCGCGTTCGGCAGCATCAGCCAGGAAACGGTGACCGCCAGGAAGGATGTCATCATCGCCGCGAGCACATTTGTGAGCGAAATCGTCCCCAGCAGGACCTCCATCGCGAAAAATGCTCCTCCGAGAGGCACGTTGTAGGCTGCCGCCATCCCCGCACCCGCGCCACAGGCCACCAACAGGTGCCGCTGCCCGCGCGACAACCGATTCCAGTCCGAGAGCTTGGCCGCCACCGTGGCGCCCGTGTCCTTCAGCGCGGCCTCGCGGCCGATCGCCGCGCCCATGCCGACAATCACAATGGAAATCAGTGATTTGACCACGGTCGGCGCAGCCTCGAACCTTCCCTGCGTGTGCCAGATCGCGCCCGCGATGTCGCTTCCCGGGCCTCCAGAAAACCGGCGCAGGAGATAAAGCGAACCCGCCGCCAGAATGCCGGCTAGTGCCACAACCACGATTCTGTGTTCCGCCGAGGCCGCCTGCACGCCCACTAGGAAATCCCCGGTCCGGTGCGGAAAGCTGAGCTGCTGCACCTCTCGCAGCAATCGCATTAACAGCCCGCTGGTCAGACCGGCGCCAACACCGGTGAGCGCAACCATCACCCATATCCGGGTGGTCATCTCGCAGTCGTCCGCAGCCGCCATCGCCACATTCGGCTGTGAGCTCCCAGAGACGCTGCCCGACACTCTCGGTGCCAGGTCAGCCATGCCCCGACTCGCACCTTCCACGGTCGCGTCGCTGCCCCGTTGTGTCATGCCCAGGCTCATCCTCCGTATCGGCAGTCGCGGCGCTCCCTGCCCTGCACCTCGACGCTCGCGCGCGATCACTCATCGGCGGTCTGCTTCGTAATTCCGCAGCGACAACGGGACCCGTCGGGGTCTGTGCTACTTCGTCTCGGGGGGTGGGTAGTACGGCAACTTTTCCTGCTGCTGCGTTCCTCGTTTCACAGCGATGTCGGCAAACAGCAGGGCCGGAGTGATGATGGTCTCAGGGAGTGGACTGATCTCCTGCGAGACGTAGGGTGTACCGCCTGCCGCAACCAGCTCCGAACGCAGTGAGCGCTGATCGAGTTCATCAAACGCGGCGCCCCGCACCAAGGTCCGCTTTCCGTCCGGGGAGATGCGGTACAGCAGCCGGGGCGTGAGCTCGCCACCGCCCAACGTTTCAACCTCATAGACACTGCGGCCCTGCTGCTTTGCCAATGCCAGCAGTCGTTTCCGTAACTGCTCCAGATTTAAGGGATCGTCGCTCCTGAGCAACAGCACACCGGGATGCGGATGCGCCGGTCCACCCAAGGGGGCTCGGCCATGGCCATTCGACTCGGGAAAATCTTTGATCGGCTGCCGTCCTACCAGGTAGCTGACCAGCTTGCCGTGATCGACGATCGTCACCGGCTTTGCCGTCTCTCCCTCGTCATCCACGCTATAGGCTCCAACCAAGGTGCGCCCGTCGAAGCTCTTCAGCGTCGGATCGTCCACCAGTGTAAGAAAGGAGGGCAATACCGGCGTATGAAGACTCGACTGATACGCACCCTGCGTGCGTGCGGTCGTGCCCATATCGGGACGTTCCGCATCGATATTGGGGACAACTAATCTGTTCACGACATCAGCTGCCGCGTCACCGGAAAAAAGCACAGGGCCGTGGTAGTCTTCGGCCTCCACGACGGGCGCTTGCCGCAGCGCCTCAAAACTTTTCAGATCGGCCAAGGTCCGCTCATGCAACGCCCGTGCCGTTTCGAGACCGGAGGCAGTGCTCGCAGTCGATCCGTTATTGCGGCTGAGTTGCATACCGTCGCTTGCCTGCCCGCCAACGGAGATCGAATCCTGATAACCCGTAAACCCGTGTCGCACCGCGGTGCCGTCTGTGTTCACGGTGTAGCGGTTCACGGCGAGGGCATTCAGGCTGGCGCTCGAATACTGCACATCCGCCGCGAACACTTGTACCGCGGGATCTTTCTGGTAGAGCCCACTGGCTTCAACTAAGCGTTTCTTCCACTCCGCTCGATCCAGCTCCAGGGTTGCCGTAGGCTCCAGGAGGTGCACGGGTTTGCTTTGCGTGAAGTCGTCGGCATTGGGCGCGTTCTGGAACTGCTTGATCGCAGCCAGCTTGGCTGCGTACTCGCGCAGAGCGGTCTTGTATGCCTCATCGGTCGCGGTCCAGAGCGCCTCTTTGAGCGCGGCCGGATCGTCATCGCCGGGTGCAAGCGCCAGCGATCCGCTCCCGCGGGAGGAGCTGGAGTCGGTCGCATAATCGCCGACGCGCACCTCCACGCGAACAATGCGCTGCCGGCTTTCCGCCTCCCTGGTCAGCGCGCCGTAACTCGCCACGATTTCATAGCTATCGATATCTTCGAGCCGATATTCAATAAAATATGGCGCTTGCATCCCCGGGAGCAGGAGTTGGGTACGTTCACGTGCCAACTCCGCCTGCATGGCCTGAAGCAACGGGTCCGTTGCACGATCGCCTTGATCGGATGCAGCTGAGGTTTCAAGCCTTCTGGCAGTGATGGCCTTAAGACCTGGCGTACCCCGCGGAACATCTTGCGCAATGCTTGTCCCCACAGCAATCAGGGATGCCAGGACTACACAGATCCATGCCACCTGAGTGAATCCCTGAAACAGCAGAGGTGTTTTGTATCCCCTTCGGACCGGCAGAGAACCGCTTGTAGTGAAGACGGCCTTGAGTGTTGTCAAGGTCTGTCGAATACGTTCACGGCGAAGAACAGGGCGGCGAGAAACAGAAGAGAGGATCATTGCCCGTCCTTGGCCGCAACCAGCGGTGGTGCGGGCAGGATGGGCGGTCGCGCGGTGCCCTGTGCTTGACGCTGTGTCTCGATCTCTGAAACCAGCATGGCTGGAGCGACGGCGCTCACGGGAATCGTTCCGCTTTCGGCCCCGCATTCACCATTGAATACATCCGGCTTATCGTTTGTCGCGACGATACGGCTAAGCGCCGCCTGCGGCGTGCCGACAATGCTGACGCCACGTACCAGTTCATCCGGCCGGCCGTCGACGTAGACCCGATAGACCACAAGCGGAATCACCTGGAAGGCCTGCGGTGATGAGCGCGAGGTCACGGCAAAGCCGGAGCTGATGTCCTCGAAGTAGAGGCCGTAGGCCTTGCCCTGCTTCTTTGCCTCCTGCTTGAGCATCTCGCGCAACTCCTCGTCGCTCACGGCTTTGGTGGAGGTGACGATGAGATTGCCTTGGCGGCCAGTGGGCATCTTGCCCGTCTCCGCGCGCCCATGACCGTTTGAGCTCGCAAAACCCGCCACGGGCAGGCGAGACATCAGAAACGTCTTCAGGACGCCACTGTCCACAAGCTGCACGCGCTGCGCCGGTTCTCCCTCGTCATCAAACAGGTAATGGCCGCTCAGGGGCTGACCCTCGTAGGCGCGCAGTGTAGGGTCGTCAGCGACGGAGAGAAAGCTGGGTAGGATGGGCTTGCCAAGCAGCTTTGTGAAGGTTTGGCCCTCCTCGTCGCCACGCTGCCGCTGTCCCTCAAGACGATGCCCCAACACCTCGTGAAAAAACACGGCGGCCGCACGTCCGGACAGAATCGCCGGCCCTTCATAGGGCTCTGTAATTGGAGCAACACGCAAGGCATCGAGGTTTTTCGCCATGGCTTGGGTTTTGGCGAGCACCGTCTGCTGATTCGGTAAATTACCTGTCGCATCGGCCTCAAACGTCTCCGCCCGGAACAGATCCATCCCGTCGGCCGCCCGGGTGCGCGCCACCACGATCAGTCTCGCGACCTGATTGGGTGCGGCGAGCTTTGCTCCCTCGCTCGAAACGAAATAGTTCGTCTCATGCGAGGCCTGCAAAATAGCCATGTCGTACGTGATCTCGGCATGCTGTCGAAAGAGGGAGGTGATCTCTCGCAATCGCCCCTTCCACATCTCTTCATCGAGGGCCGCGGCGGGCTCGGCGGGCAGCACCGAGGCCTGCGACGTTTCAACCGAGAAGTCAGCGGAGGTGTCCTCCTCCTTGGCACGGACCTCCTGCTCGGTCCGCACTTTTTCCAAGGCGTCCAGGGCTTTGCCATAGCCGCGATTGGTGGCATACCACAGGGAGCGTTCGATGGCCGCGCGATCGTCGGTCAAGGGCAGGGGAAGGGTGGTGAGGGCGCTGGTGCGATGCGCTCCGTGCGTATTGTCCAAGGTAGGCGACCCCAGGCGTACCTGCACATCAGCCGTTCTGCTGCGGTTTCTGGTGGCCTGCGCGACAGCTCCGAACTGGGCAGTAATATTGAGAGTTTCGGTATCGGCGACGGCGTAGCTCAGAAAATATGGCCGAGGTTGGCCCAGAGTCTTCGTGTGCGCGGCTTCACCGGGCGATGCCGCAACGATCGCCGAGCCCAGAGTGCCCATGGCCCGATGCAGTTCGGCTTCCATCGCCCCGATGAGCACGGGATCGGGCGCAACATCGGCTGTAGGGGCTGTTTTGATGCCAGGCTTGGGACTGAGCTCGGGACCGGGCCTAGCACCGCCTTTGGCATCGCTTCTGGGCTGCTTCTCGGCACCGTGCGCCGTGGCAGCCGGAACCTCCGCCTTCCCATGCGGAATATACCCGCTTAAGGCCGCGCAGACCAGAACCACCGCGACCTGCCCCAGGAAGCGAAAGCGAAACCGATGCCACAACCGAGAGATCCCCATCACACACACCGTCCAAGGCCCGTCTTTGTATTCCTAACTACTCTAATAATTCAATAGGCCGCCATGCTTATCGGCCGCTACAACAATAAGTCGTACAGCCCGGAGCCTCACCTCGGTGCCAAGCCCCGCTCTATACCGGGAGCATACGTGTACGGCTGAAGCCATGTCGTTCTCAAATCCAAAGCGCCATCGAATTGCTCCCTGCACGCTCCCTGTACAGGGGGGAGCTATAGCCGAAGTGTACCCGGGAGGCGAAGATTTGGCGACAGTACGCAAGTAACCTGCACCATACACGACCGGCACCTTGCGTTTCTTGGAGCCGTGCCGGACACTTGGGAACATTTACGGCTCGCCATGCGCCTGCGACATGCAGCTTTTCTGATCTTCTGTCTCTTATCGGCCACCCGCTACGCCCGTGCCCGCGAAACGCCGGCGGAGCACCGGGCGGCGATGTATGCCGCGCAGGAGATCGCCGCCGCGCCGCCGCACGGCAATCTACCCGATTACACCTTGCCGCCGGATCAGCTGGCCAAGGCGCAGCACCTCGCGGCGGTGCACACCCGTATGCATTTTGCCAACGAGTTCTGGGGTATTGCCCAACTGGTTTTACTGTTGTTTCTGGGTGGGATCGCTTATTTCCGCGACCGCGCCCAACGGCTGAGCCGCAACCGTTGGGTGCAGGGCTACGCCTTTCTGTTCCTGTTTCTGCTGACCGGTTCGCTGCTGGATCTGCCGCTGGACCTCTATGGGCAGGGCATCTCGCGGCGGTATGGACTCTCCGTTCAGGGCTGGGGCAGCTGGTTCGGGGACCAGGCCAAGGCGTTTGTGCTGGAATGGCTGATCGGCGGGCTGATCCTGATGCTGCTGTTCTGGATCATTCGCAGGCTGCCGAATCGCTGGTGGCTTGCGTTCTGGATCTTTACCCTGCCGCTTACGCTGTTCGGCCTCTTCGTCGGCCCTTATATCGAGCCGCTGTTCTTTCACTACGAGCCGCTGGCCAAGAGCCAACCCGCTCTTGTCGCGCGTTTGGAGGAGGTCGCGCGGCGCGGGCACATGGATATTCCGCCCGAGCGCATGTTTCTGATGCAGGCCTCCGCCAAGCTGACGACGCTGAACGCCGACGTGGAGGGTTTCGGCCGCTCCAAGCGGGTTGTGGTTTGGGACACGTCCGTGCAGAGGTTCACGCCGGATGAGATTCTGCTCGTCTTCGGCCATGAGTCCGGCCATTATGTGCTCGGGCATGTTGTCCGGGGACTGCTATTAGGATTTATCGGCAGTTTTGCGCTCTTGTTTCTCGGCTTTCTTTTTGTCCGCGCGACCCTTTCCCGTTTTGGACCGCGGTGGCGGGTTCCGGCACAGGACGATTGGGGTGCGTTTGCCGTTTTGGTTCTGGCCTTTGCGCTGTTTTCGGCGGTGCTTGAACCCATCAGCGCCACACTCTCGCGCTCCCAGGAGCACGCCGCGGATGTATACGGTCAGGAGGCCGTACACGGGATTGTCCAGGACCCGCAGGCAGCGGCCCAGGGGGCTTTCGACGTACTCGGTACGGCCTCGCTCGTCGATCCGAATCCCAGTCGCTTCCTGGAGCTCTGGACCTTCGATCATCCGGCGACAGGACGACGCGCGGCCTTTGGCCGGGCTTACGATCCGTGGGCTCCCGGCTACAGCCCGAAGTATTTTCCGGCTCAGTCAGGCGCGAAGAAGCAATGAGGCGAAGACGTCGGGTAACACCTGCAGATGACACAAACAGACCTCGCTTCTTAAATGAGAAGAGGTCTACACCATGCGTCCAGGAGCCGTTGCGGGGCGGCGATCCTACTTTCCTCTTCCCGGTTCTATTCTTCCCGGGTCCGTTCCGTGTTGGCCCTCTCCGTCCGTAACGGGCACAAACTCCCGTGCGCCGTCTTCGACGATGCGGATGCCCCCGGAACCGATGTCGTACACCCAGCCGGAGACAGAGAGCTCCTCCCGCGCAATGGCCCCCGCCACCGAAGGATGTGTCTTCAGGTGCAGTATCTGCATGAGGACATTTTCCTCAGTCAGGCGGCCCAGGAGATCGGCCGGGGGGTCCGCCGGGTCGGCCAGCGAGGCGGCTACCCGCAGGGCAGCCTGCCCATTATTGAGCCAGGTGCGCACCGTCGGCATGGTCTCGGTGGAGAGCGGATTCAGCAGCGCCTTCATGGCGCCGCAGTCCGAGTGGCCGCAGATGACTACATGCTGGACCTTCAGCGCCGATACCGCATACTCGATCACGGCGGAGACGCCGCCCAGCATCTCGCCGTAGGCGGGCACCATGTTGCCGATATTGCGGGTAACGAAGACCTCACCCGGACCGGAGCCGGTGATAGCCTCCACATCGACGCGCGAGTCCGCGCAGGCGATCACCAGGGTGTGCGGCCGCTGGGGATGGGTGGCCGCGTGGAGGTATTCCGCAGCCCGTTCCGCGTGCACCTCGGACTGAAAACGCCGTGCGCCTGCCTTGAGGCGCTCAAGCACGGACGAGGGGAAAGCAGTTTCGCTCATACCTCCTTAGGATATGGCGAGAATATATCGGCGTGCTCGGGATGGCCTTCGCCGGGCTCAAAGTTGAGCAGGATGCCTTCCCCCGGACCTCTGTACTCACTCCGGGGAGCCGCGGTTGACGGCGGCCAGCGACGCTCCCACCCACAGACGCTCCATTATTATGGAAGCCATGCCGGATTTGCCCGCCACGGATTGCCTCTTCTGCAGGATTGTCTCGGGACAAATCTCCGTCCGGCGTCTGTATGAGGATGAGAGCACGCTCGCCTTCGCCGACATCCACCCACAGGCGCCGGTACATGTGCTGGTGATCCCGAAACGCCACATAGCCTCGCATGCCGAGACGCTGCCGGAGGACGCGGGTCTGCTCGGCAACCTGCTGGCGGCAGCCGGCGAGGTCGCCCGGGCGCACTCTCTGGAGCGCGGCTACCGGCTGGTGGTGAACACGGGAGTAGACGGCGGGCAGACGGTGGAGCATCTGCATGTACACGTGCTCGGTGGGCGAGCGATGGCCTGGCCACCGGGCTGATGCGGTTCTTGCACGGAATTCTTCGTACTGTGGGCGTGGAAGCGGATGCTTTCACCCCATTTACGAGACGACGCTATAGCCTCGGGTGAGTCGAAGCACCTCCCATCCGCATTCCACAAATCCCGAGGCCGGCGGTTCGCTTCCGGTAACACGTGAAGTTGAGCTTGAACCCGCTGTTTACTCCGCTGATTCTCCCCATGCTGACGGGCGCGCAGGCCGAACGGGATCGGTTCAGGTTTCAGGCCTCGGTCGTCATGTAGGTTTCAGGCTTCCAGTTTCGTCTGCGGGTGCGGCTAGAGAGCTCAAAGAGTGCTCTGGAGGGTTGCTGTAGATTCCGGGAGGGTTCCAGGACAGCCGTTACCGCATCGCAAACCGCTTGCACCGCGTCCAATGCTCGTGAATGCCTTACCCCTGTGGCAGACCGCCCTCGCCTTCGCGTTGGTTGCACTGCTTTACGGGCTGGGGATCAGGCTTTGGAGGCGTATGGCTATCGCATCTTCCCGCAAGGAGCCCCTGCCGGCTCCGCTTCATGACATTGTTGCCCCTGCCTCCGGCTGGGAGCCGGGCCAGCGCGAGACTGCGGTCTTCGCCGGCGGCTGCTTTTGGGGGGTGCAGTCCGTGTTCCAGCGCGTCAAGGGCGTTCTGGAGACCTCTGTCGGCTATACGGGCGGCTCTGCCGAAACCGCCGACTACAAATCCGTCAGCTACCGGCAAACCGGTCATGCGGAGGCCATCGAGATCATCTACGACCCCGGGCAGGTCAGCTACGGCACGCTGCTGCGCATCTTCTTCTCCGTGGTGCACGATCCCACGCAGTTGAATCGTCAAGGCGCGGATGTGGGTACCCAGTACCGGTCGGCTCTCTTCTTCACCACCGACGAACAGCATAAGACCGCCTTGGAGTACATACGGCAGCTGGACCAAGCGCATGTATTTTCCGGCAGGATCGTCACGGAGGTCGCACCCCTGACTACCTTCTATCAGGGCGAGGAGTACCACCAGGACTACGCGATCAAGAACCCGCATAACCCCTACATACAGGTCTGCGACATCCCGAAGATCGCCTCGCTCGGCCAGCAGTTTCCGGAGCTGTTCCAGGAGTACCGCAGATAGGAGCACCGCGGGTAAGGGTACCGAAGGTAGCAACGCCGATACACGGATATGGGATTGCTCGCGCAGCACCCGCCTGTTCACAATGCAAGCAAGAAACACTTGCCCTGAAAACGGATGTGACGTTGACCAAAGACTCTAGATTGTTGCCGGCCTCCATGGCTCTTTTCATGGCTGGGTGCACTCTCGGCGCTGGGCCTTGCATGGCATGGTCGCAGACGGCTGCCGGCGGCACACCGGTCGTCAGCGGACAGCAGGCGGTGCAGGAGATGGGCGGCAAAGCACAGCAGGGCGCGGGTGTGCAGACCGGCATAGGTTCCAAGGACGCCACCAGCAAGGGCAGCGGCGGCAAGAGCACCACCTCCGCGAGTCAGCCGGCCTCGGCGGAGGAGGCTGCCAGCACCAGCAAGCTGCATGCCGCGCCCACGGACCCCTCCGTTCCGCCGCCGGAACTGCCGAAAAACCGGCCCGTGATCGGGTTGGCGCTGGGCGGCGGCGCAGCGATTGCCCTCTCCGAGGTCGGCACCCTGCAATGGCTGGAAGAGCACCACATTCCCGTGGATGTGATCGCCGGCACCAGCATGGGTTCCATCCTGGCCGCGCTATACTCCACCGGCCATACGCCGCAGACGATGCGCGGCATTCTCACCGGTGACAGCGTAAGCCGCGTCTTCCGTATCGGTGCGGCCTACTCCTCGCTCAGCTATCGCCGCCGCGAAGACGACCGCGATCTGCCCAACGCGGTCGGCATCGGCCTGAAGCACGGCATCTCGTTGCGCAACAGCCTGCTCACCGATACCGGTCTGAACGATCTGCTGGACAAGGAGTTCCTGAACTACAACGACCAGACCGACTTCAACAACCTGCCTATCCCGTTCCGCTGCCAGGCCACCGATCTCACCGCTGCCAGGACCGTGACCTTTGCCCGGGGTTCGTTGCCGGATGCGGTCCGCGCCTCCGCCTCCATTCCCGGCGTCTTCCGGCCGTTCGCGATGGGCGGCCATGAGTATGTCGATGGCGCGATCCTTGAAAATCTGCCCACACCCGACGTCAAGGCCATGAAGGCGGATGTGATCATCGCCGTGAGCCTGCCGCTTTCACCCGTCGGCCGTGGCGATCTCGACTCGATTCTGGGTGTATTGCAGCGCGCCTTCGCGGTCGGCATCGAGGCCAACGAGGTCCGCGACCGCAAACTCGCCAATGTGGTCATCATGCCCGACGTTGCGGGCTTCACGGCCAACAGCTACCTGAAGATGGACGCGCTCGCCGCCCGCGGGTACGCCGCGGCCGAGTCGCACAAGGCTGAGCTGATGCAGTATGCTCTGCCCGACGAGGCATGGAAGGCCTACATCGCCGCCCGGCGCTCCCGCGAGCGCCCGCCGGCGGGTACCGTTCTGCGCGTCCGGATCGTCGCTCCCAACCCTGGAGTGAAGGAGTATGCCGAGCGCCTCTTCGCCCCGCTGGCCAACCAACCCGTGGACACCGACAAGGTGGAAACGCTGCTTGCGGATATTCGTTCCGATGGCCGGTACGATGCCGACTATACCGTCGGCTACGACGGCGCGGACTCCAACCGGCCCATCCTGCTGGTCAGCGTCGAGGACAAAAAGACCGGTCCGCCGTTTCTCGATGTCGGCCTGAACATCGCCGCGCAGACCGGCGGCGTTACCCGCGCCACGCTCTCCACCATCCTGCTCTACCAGGATCTCGGCGGCTACGGCTCGAGCTTTCGCGGCAATATCGACGTCGGCTTCCTGACCCGCCTGCAGGCCGAGTACTACTACAAACCCAATCCTTTCACGCGCTTCTTCATCGCCCCCCGGGTCAACTTCACCCGCGAGCCGTTCTATATCTACCAGGGCAACTACCGCGTTTCGGAGCGGCAAAGCCAATTTGCCGGGCCGGCCGCGGACGTCGGCTGGAGCGATGGCAGGTACAGTGAACTACGCGTGGGCTGGTCGCTGCAGAACGTGCAGTGGTTCACCACCACCGGCAGCGACAACCTTCCGGACTACAACGGCAATTCGCAAACCGTGCGGGCCAAATTCGTCTTCGACAACCAGAATCGCGCCCTGATTCCGCAAAACGGCTTCCGCACCGAAACCAGCTTCGGCTACCTCTACAACGCCGTCGGCAGCCCCAGCGCACCGCAGTTCGTGGGCCAGTTGGACTATGCGCACGACCTGGGCATTGGGGGTAAACGGTTCAAAAATGACCTGTTTCTCCTCAACGCCGAGGGCGGCACCATGTTCAATCGCGATGTGGCGCAGCCCTTCCGCTTCACCCTGGGTGGGCCGCTGCGCGTGAGCTCGCTGGCCATCGATCAGCTGCGCGGCACCGACTACTTTCTGGTCACGCCGGGGTACCTGCACCGGCTCGCCACCCTGCCCGCCCCGCTCGGCCAAACCATCTACTTCGGCGCGGCCTACGAAGCCGGACAGATGCGCGCTCCGGACATGCGCACCGTCACGCGGCAGGACATATACCTCGGCCTGGTCGCGGAGACGCCGCTGGGTGTGATCACGATCGCGCCGGCCATCGGCGACGCCGGCCAGCACAAGCTCGTTTTCACGCTTGGCCGCGTGTTCTCCACACCTAATTCGCTGCGGTAGCGCATCGTGCCCGTAGCTGCTGTGATATTGCGCCTGTAGCTGAGATAAAGCATCGTGCCCATACCGTTGTCATCCTCCTCGGGGGAGGATTACCTGCTGTTTTCGGTAGAAACAGCTCTTGCATCCCGTTATGCCTGCTTGCTGGGAGACACTTGCGCCGGAAGGACAGGCCTATGAGAGCACCGGGTACCGGCTCAGGCGGTGGCATCCATGGAGAACGCGATCTCCTTCTGAGCTTCCATCGCAGCGAGCCGCTCCGTCCATGCCGCATGCAGCAGGGTATACGTGTCGCTGCCCAGGCCCAAGCGCTACGGCGCAGCTTGCCGGTCCACCGAGTCGATCATCGCCTGCCCGGTCTTGGTCGCGTCCCCCGGTATCGGGAAGGCACCTGCCGCAATGGCGCGTCGTATGTCCCCGACCGGCGTCTCGTTATACGCGTCGTTGGCATGGGGACTGACGATGCCGCCGGCGAAGTTGGTTGGGTTCGCCCCCGGCTCCACAATGGTGCACTCGATGCCGAACGGCGCCACCTCCTTCGCGACAGCCTCCATAAATCCCTCAATGCCCCATTTTGTTGCGTGCCCATGGCATCGCCGGGGCTCGCGTGGACCGTATCGCAAAGGCAGCGGCCGGCAACAAAAACCTGATCTACTTATATTTCGGCAGCAAAGAGCGCCTATTTGCCGCGGTTCTGGCGCGGCATCTGAGTCATGTGTATGACGCCGTTGCGTTTACACCGGAAGACCTGCCGAACTACGCCGCGCGGCTGTGCGACTTCGTCCTGGACCACCCGGCACTTACTCGGCTGCTGCTATGGTTCGGCTTGGAACAGGGGAATGAACAGTGGGGTGTCTGGGACGTGGAGCCGGAGGGTGCCGTAGAGGCCAAATTGAAGGGCATCACGGAGGCACAACTCGAAAGAGCGGTCACCGCGGACTTCACGCCCGCGTTCCTGCTGACAACCGTCATCGCGCTTTCCTCGGCATGGACCGCCGCCAACCCGCTGCATCAATTCATCGATCCGGGTGCGCTGACCCGGTGCGCGCAGCTTCGTGAGAAAGTGGCGGAAGCCGTGGCAAGATTGACGCAACCGTGAACGCGGCGCAGCCGAGATGGAGAACCATAGCTTGTCGGCAGAAGCGCAGATTCCCTTCGGGAATGACAACAAAGAGGGCATGGCACATCTGTGTGGAATAGCCTAGTCGCCCGTTCCCAGGCGGGTAGCCAGGCGTTCGGGCAGGCCGGCGGCGCGGATCGCGCGCTGTGCGGCTGGGATGTCGTACGGCACGCGGCGGAAGGTTACGCAGCCGGTTTCGCTGTCGTACAGCGCGAACGCCGCGCGGGGGTCCCGATCGCGCGGTTGGCCCACCGATCCCGGATTGATCAGGTAGCGCGCCTCCGGTCCGAGCGCCAGCGAGCACTCGCCGTCCTCGTCACAGGCGGGGTGCACCTCTTCCCACTCCGCGCCCTGCTGCGCGAAGGCGCCCTGCACGTGGGTATGGCCGAAGAAGGTCAGCGCGGTGGCCATGCGCTGCAGCGGGGTCCAGGCATCCCGCATGGAGAGGATGTAGTGATCCTCATGCAGGGGCGAGCCGTGCGCACAGGTCGCATAGCCCCCGGCGGGGACCGGTCCCTTGGGCATGGCCTTCAACCAGGCCAGATTTTCCGCCGTGAGGTGGGCCTCGGTCCAGGCGGCGGCCTGCGCCGCCACCGGGTTGAAGCTGTGCGTGTCGGAGAGCCCGGCGCAGGCGCGATCGTGGTTGCCGCGCACATTCACCTTGGCTCCGGCGCGCAGGGTCTCGATTACCTCATTCGGATGGGCCCCGTAGCCCACCGTATCGCCGAGATTCCACAGCTCGTCAAAGCTCCCCGCGGCCCCCAATACGGCTCGTAGGGCGTGGAGATTGCCATGAATGTCAGAAACGACCAGCGCACGCATCAGACAGCTAGTTTACTCTCCCCGGCCGGCACCGGCAGGGGCCGGTCGCGCGGGGTACGCATCGTGGGGGCGGCGGCCAGCAGCGCCCGGGTGTAGGGATGCTGGGGTGCGGTCAGCAGCGCCCGTGCCGGTCCCACTTCCACAATCTCCCCGCGCCGCATCACGGCGATCCGGTCCGCAATCTGCCCCACCACCGGTAAATCGTGTGAAATGAACAGCATGGCCAGTCCGTAGTCGGCGCGCAACCGCTTCAGCAGATCCAGGATCTGTGCCTGCACGGTGACATCGAGCGCGGTTGTGGGCTCGTCGGCGATCAATAGGCGCGGCCGGTTGATCAATGCCATGGCAATCACGATGCGTTGCCGCTGCCCCCCCGAAAACTGGTGGGGATAGTCCCGCAGACGGCGTTGCGGGTCGGGCAGCGCCACGGCGTGGAGCACCTCCAGGACACGCTCGCGGACCACGGCCCGCGGGGTGCGCGGCGCGTGCGCCAGGATCGCCTCGCCCACCTGCCGGCCAATGGCCATTACGGGGTTCAGCGCCGTCATCGGCTCCTGAAAGATCATGCCCAGCGACCGTCCGCGATGCCGCCGCATCCTCTCCTCGGGCAGCTCGAGCAGATCGAGAGCGGTCTCCGCGCCTGCCGGGGAGGGCATTTCCGAACCCGGTGCCCGAGAGCCTGTAGCGTCCGCGAATCGGTGGGACCACCAACCCCGAATTCCCCGGTTCCCGGACGTTGGCACCACCCCGTTCTTAACCCGTCCCCCACCCCGCAGCAGCACGGCTCCCGACACCTCCGCCGAAGCGGGCAGGAGCCGCATCAAGGCCAATGAGGTGGCCGACTTGCCCGACCCGGACTCACCCACAAGCCCAAGCGTCTCCCCGGCTCCGATGTGGAAGCTGATACCCTTCACCGCCTCCTCCCCGCCAAAGCGGATGCGCAGATCGCGCACCCTGAGCAGAGGTTCCGGGGAAGCCGTGGAGCGGGGATCATCCATCCTGCCAGCATATCCAAACGCGGATTTGTCGTGAATTACCCCTACCTCGTTATCCTGAATACCCTGAACGCAGTACCCGCTTTCCGCAGGACACTCCAGGATGCCCGGCAGCAAGCAGGTCCTTCGCTCGGCTCAGGGTGAAAGATCATAAGTGTCGCTCGCCCTATTGCGCCATAGAACCAACGCGATGCCGCCCGCATCCAATGTTTCGTATGAGCAACGAACACCGGAGCGAAGCATCGTGAAGAAAACTCTGCTTTTGGCCCTCGCCGCCGTCACCCTGCCGGCCTGCCTTGTCTCACAAGGGACCGTCGCGCAAACGCAGCAGCCTATCACCGGCCAGGACGCCTTTGCCGGCTACGCACAGCAGAGTCCCGGCACCCTGCGCAAGATCACGGTCGCCGACCTGCCCGCCCCGGCCCCGGCTGAGTCCGTCGACAACGGCCCTTCGGTCGTCGATAAACCCCAGAACGCCTGGCCGACTGCGCCCGCCGGCTTCAAGGTCACACTCTACGCCGGCGGCGATAACGGCCATGACCAGTCCGCCAACCGCAAGGAGGTTCTCGGCCCGGCCACGCAGGGCACCTTTCGCGAACCGCGCCTGATCCGCACCGCGCCCAACGGCGATATCTTCGTCTCCGACTCCGCCGCCGGCACCGTGTACATTCTGCGCGGCACGGGCTCGGACGGCCGCGCGAAGACCATCTCGCGCTATGCCACGGGCCTCGATCACCCCTTCGGCATCGCCTTCTACCCGGCCACGAACCCGCAGTACCTCTACGTCGGCGACACCACGCAAGTGGTGCGTTTCCCTTACCACACGGGCGATCTGAAAGCCACGGCCGCGCCCGAGACCATCGTCCCCGACATCCCCGGATACGCTCAGCTGCGCGGCGGCGGCCACTGGACCCGTGACGTCGTCTTCACCAGGGACGGCCAGCACATGCTCGTCTCGGTCGGCTCGGGCTCCAACATCGACAACCCCGATACGCACCCCAACGAGTTCCACCGCGCCGACGTGCTCGAATACACCCCCACCGGCACCTTCGTGAAGGTCTACGCCTCCGGCATCCGCAACTGCGTGGGCGAAGCGATCAACCCTGCCACCGGACAGCTCTGGTGCTCGGTGAATGAGCGCGATCAGCTCGGCAACAACCTGGTTCCCGACTACATCACCTCCGTAAAGGAGGACGGGTTCTATGGCTGGCCGTGGTACTACATGGGTGAGCACCGCGATCCGCGCCTGGCCCTGCCCTGCGCGAACGGCACCGGCGTAAACCCGCAGGCACCCGCGCTCTCCGCCGCCGACGCCGCCTCCTGCCAGCATCAGGACGTCGCCGGCAAGGTGATCACGCCCGACATCCTGGTGCAGCCGCACATGGCTTCCCTGGAGATGACGTTTTATCCGGAGACCTCGCACAAGGGCGCCTTCCCGGCGAGCTTTGACGGGTATGTCTTCGCCGCCGAACATGGCTCCTGGAACCGCGCCCGCCGGGGCGGCTATGAAGTCATCGCGGCTCCGGTTGAAAACGGCCACGCCACCGGCGCCTATATGGACTTCCTCACCGGCTTCGTCACACCGGACGGCCAAGTCTGGGGCCGGCCCGTGGGCGTCACCGTAGGCGCGGATGGCAGCCTCTACGTTACCGATGACGGCAGCCGCTCGGTCTGGCGCGTGACCTACACCGGGGCGCCCAGGACCGTGGCCTCCCGCTAAGCGTTTTTGCAGAAAGGATCTTCGCCGTGACTTGGCAAACCTCGGGTCGAATCCGTACTTTAGGGGTCTAGCTCCAAAGCTGGACTCCTGCGGTACGGGTTCGGGCTTATTCCGTGTGCGGAGAGTCGGCTATACAGGGTTTCTTTTTTCAACAGCGAGGGGCATTCGCGGGGGCGTTTCGAACCGTGGCCACGGCACTGGGCTTGGCCACAGCGGGTGCGCTTTGGCTCCTGGGGCCGTTGGCGACGCCGGCACACTATGCCGTATACCACTGGAGCGGCTCCCCCGCGGTCCTGTTCGCTGCGAACCTGCTGGACTTCGCGCTCGTTTGGCTACTGTGCTGCGCCCTGCTTTGGCTGGCCGGCCGTTCCGAACGCCTACGCCTCGCAGTCTGGGGCGCGATTGTGTTTCTGCTGCCGGCGGTCGCGCTGAAAAACTGGGCGCTGTATTCGGTTTCCACCCCCTCGCATATCCTGAGCCGGGGACTTTGGCTGGGCGGCACCGCAGGCTTTGTGCTCCTCCTTGGCCTCTGGCGGCCCGCCTTCCGTTCAGCGCTTCGGGTGACCGTCGATCTGGCGACGGCGGTGTTGATCTTTCTCGCCCTCACGGGGGTAACGGTTCTTGGCCAGGTTCTTTGGTTCGGCTGGCAGGCGCGCGGGCTCAACGAGGTGCGGATCGCGCGGCCCGCTCCGAGCCGAACCGTGCCGGGCACCCATCTGCCACGCGTCATCTGGGTTGTTCTGGATGAGCTCTCGTACCAGCAGGTATATGAGCGCCGCTTCCCCGGCCTGCAGCTGCCGGCCTTTGACGCCTTCGCCGCGGAATCCAGTATCTTCACGAACACCGTTCCCGCCGGGCAGTACACCGCAAGGGTGCTTCCCGCGCTGATGACCGGCCTCCCCGTGGAGGAGGTTCGCTCCACGGCCGCGGGCCGGCTGCAGCTGCGGACCGGGGCCGGAACACCCTGGCAGGCCTTCGATCAACACCGCACCCTGTTTCAGGAGGCGCTTCGGATGGGGTACCGGACCGGTATCGCCGGCTGGTACAACCCCTACTGCCGCCTGCTGCCGGACGTCCTGGACCGATGTTTCTGGACCTATGACGACCCTGGAACCACAGGTCTGGTTGCCGGCAAAAGCCTGCCCGCCAATATGCTGCAACCCCTGCGGTTTCTGCTCGGAACGGGTATCGTGGGCCGCGCCCTCAATGCCTGGGCCCATACCGTGCCGTTTCGGCAGCAACAGGCGAGCCTGCATCGGACGGATCTCGAACGGCTCACCGCCGAGGCGGATCGGCTGTTGCAAGACCCCGATGCGGGCTTCATCCTGCTGCACCTGCCCGTACCGCACCAGCCCGGCATCTACCGCCGCGCGGAGGGGCAATTCACGACCGAGCCTTCAAGCTACATCGACAATCTGGCGCTGGCGGACCGCTACCTGGCACATCTGCGGGCCACCCTGAGCGCGAGCGGCCAATGGGACGGGAGCACCATCGTGCTCATGGGCGATCACGGCTGGCGCACCCCGCTCTGGCGCTCCGACCCCTGCTGGACGGCGGAGGACAGCCTGGCCTGCCCCTCGCCGCACGCGGACCCGCGACCTGTCTACATGGTCAAACTCGCCGGGCAACAGCGGTCCGCCCGCGTCGATACATCCTTTCCGGCGCTGCGCACCCACGATCTCCTGGAAGCTCTGCTGGCGCGCCGCATCGTCTCAGCCGAGGACCTGGCCCGCTGGGCGGCGAAGCCCGCCCAGCAGACGGCCCGGACCCTCCTCGCCCCGCCCCGCACTGAGGGACCCGCACTGAAGGCCCGTACTGAGGAGCCGCACTAAAAGCCCGCACTGAGGGAGGGGACCCCGCCTTCGATCGCGATCCCCAGACAGTTCTGGTTCGCCACGCAAGATCGCTCATCCAATGCCCATGAGCGATCTCCGCGCACCGCTCCGGCTTTCCGTCCTCGACCAGTCACCCGTCTCCGCGGGTCAAACACCTTCCGAGGCGCTGGCGAACTCGCTCGATCTCGCGCGCCACGCGGACCGGCTCGGCTACACGCGGCTCTGGTACTCCGAGCACCACGCGATGGATCTGCTCGCCTGCACCGCGCCGGAGATCCTGATTACCCGTGCCGCGGCCGCGACCAGCCGCATTCGCGTGGGGTCCGGCGGCGTGATGCTGCCGCATTACTCCGCATTCAAGGTGGCCGAGGTCTTCCGCACGCTGCACGCGATGTTTCCCGGCAGAATCGATCTCGGCATCGGCCGCGCCCCCGGCGGCGGCCAGATGGAAAGCTATGCCCTGCGCCGCGTGCGTCAGGGACCGCAGCCGGACGACTTTCCGCAACAACTCGCGGAGCTGCTGGCCTACCTGCACCCCGAACGCTTCGCCGGCTCCCCGGATCATCCCTTCCGCAAGATCCTGGTCGCCCCGGAGGCTCCCGGTGCGCCCGATGTCTGGCTGCTGGGCTCCTCCATGTGGTCCGCGGTGACGGCCGCGCAGGAAGGCTTGCCGTACGCCTTCGCGCACTTCTTCTCCGCACAGGGCACCCGCCAGGCCATCGAGTACTACCGGCATAATTTTCAGCCCTCGCACTTCGACGACGGCGGCCTTGCCCGCAAGACGCCCGAGGCGACCCTCGCCATCGGGGTCATCTGCGCCCCTACCCAGGAGGAGGCCGAGCATCTCTATGCCTCTGTCCGCCTGCTGCAACGCCGTATCCGCACCGGCGATCGCCGGCCCGTCGCCACGCCGGAGCAGGCATTGCGCGAACTGGACGCGGCCCGCCCGCAGCCGCCAAACCCCCTGCTTTCGTTCACAGCCGGCAGCTTCGACGAGCCGGACGAGGAGTGGCCGCGCTATGTGGTGGGCACGCCCGATCGCGTCGCCGCCCGGCTGCGCGGCCTAGCCGATGACCTTCACCTGGGAGAACTCATCGTCAACACCGTCACGCACTCGCATGAGGCAAGGCTGCGGAGCTACAGCCTGCTCGCCGAGGCCATGGACCTCGGCGAGCCGATGGCGGAGAGGGAGCATAGCTTGGCAGCTTGAGAGCTATAGCTTCGCGGCTCCGCAGTAGGGCCTTCAAGCGTTCATCCCAAATTTTTTGAACAGTAACGTCATCGCAAAATTGTCCCCGTAGGCTCCTGTCCATTCCCTGGAATGTTCATTGCCCTGGAGCACAGACCATGCGAGCGTACCTTTTCACCTCCTTTTGTATCGCTGCCGGAATCCTGAACACAAGCCACGCGCAAATTGTCGCCGCAGTGTCCGCGCCGCCTCCCGCCTGGAGCAGCAGCATACCGACACCCTTGTCCCAGGCTCCCCAAGTGCCCCCGGGCGGGACGGCAGCGCAGACCGGCGATGCAACCGGACAGTCGGCTAATGGCCAAAACCAGCCCGGCCAGGATGCCGTGGCGCAACAGAAGAAGATCCAGGTGACCGATACCGTGACGGTGACGGCACCCGGCGAAGATCGTGACGTGCAGTCCATCAACGACCAGCTGCTGCAGGAAAGCACACCGGGCACCAGCCCCATCGAGGCCCTGTCGCATTTGCCCTCGGTCGAGGTCACCAAGTCCGATCCCTACGGCGCGTATGAGTGGGCGCTGCGCATCAACGTACGCGGCTTCAACCAGAACCAGCTCGGCTTTACGCTGGATGACGTGCCGCTCGGCGATATGAGCTACGGCAACCTCAATGGCCTGCACATCAGCCGCGCGCTGATTGATGAAGACATGGGCCACACGGTCGTCTCGCAAGGCACGGGTTCACTGGCCGTGGCGTCGAACAGCAATCTCGGCGCGACGGTGCAGTTTTACTCCTCCGACCCGCTGGACAAGCGCCGCTTCGACGTGCGCCAGAGCAACGGCAGCTACAACGGCAACCGCACCTTTGGGCGCTATGACTCCGGCACGCTGGGGAATGCCGGGACCAAGTTCTACATCGCCGGCGTGTATCAGCGCGCGGACAAGTGGAAGAGTTTGGGCCAGATCAACCAGCACTACTACCAGATCAACGGCAAGCTGATACAGCAGATCGGCTCCAAGGGCCTGTTCACCTATTACATCGATTATTCAAACCGCGCCGAAGTCGACTACCAAGATCTCAACAAGATCTGGGTCAACACCCTGGGCTACGGCTGGGATAACTTCGGCGACTGGGGTACCTCCGTGCAGGCCGCCAACGCCTACAACGCGCAGGCAAAAACGCCCTATGCGCTGTATCCCGGCGTGTCCACCAACTTCCCCAGCCCGGTCAGCAACCTGCAAAGCGGCTACGGCGATCTTTCGAACGATCCCGAAGATGCCGGCTACTACGGCGCTTCCGGCCTGCGTAAGGACCTTTTGACCTACGCCAGCTATCGGCAGGCGATCACGGATCATGTCACCTTCGCCATTACCGGCTATGGACACCGCAACGACGGCCGCGGGCTCTGGTTTCAACCCTACCTGCCATCCTTCACCCCGAACTACACGCAGGTATCGCCGATCTCGCTGCGCACCTCCGAGTACGGCATCAGCCGCGGTGGTGTGGTCGCCTCCGTGAGCCACGAAACCCCGAAGAACCTGCTTGAGACCGGCATCTGGTTCGAAAAGGAAACCTTCGATCTCGCCCGCCGCTTCTACGGCACCACCGTGGCCTCACCGGTGTACTCGCTCTACACCTTTCCCACCAACCCCTTCTTCACCCAGTGGGCCTATACCTTTCCCGAGTACGTGATCCAGGGCCACATCCAGGACACCTTCCACTTCTCGGACAAGCTCAGCGCCTCGGCGGGCTTCAAGGGCATCAGCACCAATCTGACGGGCACGCTGGCCGGCTTTGACCAGGGCCTGTCCCTGTTGCGCCCCGCCGATACCTCGGCCACCTATGCTCAGGGGCAGCTCATCTCCGGCAAGCCCTTCCTGCCGCAGTTCGGTGCCGACTACAAGATCAACACCACCAGTGAGGTCTTCGCCGACGTCGCCCGCAACGTGCGCGCCTTCCAGGCCGGCGGCAACGGCTTCGGCACCTCGCCCTGGGGCACCACGCAGGCCGGCTTCAACGCGCTGACCGCCAATCTGCAGCCCGAAAGCTCCTGGAGCGAGGAAGGCGGCTATCGCTTCAACGGCAAGAAGGTGCAGGCCCAGGGCAGCTATTTCCACGTCAACTTTTCCAACCGCCTGCTGGCCATCGCACAGGGGCCGGCGGTCGCGGGCGACGCTTCCATCCTGTCCAACGTCGGCGGCGTCACCACCAACGGCGCTGACGGCGCACTCAATATCCGCGTAGCCAATGGCTGGACGCTCTACAACGCGCTCACCTTCAGCCGTTCAGCCTATAACTCGAACTACACCGCCGGCGGCGTCGTCATTCCCACCGGTGGCAAGATCACCATCGACAGCCCCGAGGTGCTTTACAAGAACGAATTGGCCTACCGCCACAGCGGCTGGGACGCCCACATCGCCACTGACTTCCTCGGCAAGCGCTACTTCACCTACACCGATGATGGCTCGGTCGGCAGCCGCGCCGTGGTGGACTTCGGCACCAGCTACCACAAGGACGAGGTCGGCCCCTTCGAGCAACTCAAGCTGCAGTTCAACGTATTTAACCTGGCTGATAACAAGTACTGGGACACCATCGGCACCAACGGCTTCGTTGCCAGCGATCCGCAGTCTCTTGCGAACAATACGCTGCAGGAGGGTTTTCCGCGCGCCTTCACCGGTACCTTCAGTGCTCGTTTTTAGCCCGCATCCGTTGCAGCGTTCCCGCAGGCCCGAACTTGTCCGAGCCCACACCTTGCGCGAAAGCAGCAACGGACCGTAGCGAGCACCGCGATGGAAGCCGTTCTCCTCATCACGCCGCAACCGTACAGGAGGGTACTTAAGAAACGGTGAAGCCTGCCCGGGCGTCGCTCACCCTTGCCTTGCGACGGCTTCGCCCTGACCATGCACTCACTGCCCTCCCCCAATGTGCCCCAGCCCCACGCCGATCGCGTAGGTCACGATGCCCTCCAGTGCGCCCACCGCGGTCATCTCCAAACCGCTGCTCCACCAGGAGCGGATGGTGATCAGCGATTTGGCCGCCCCCACGGCGAAATGGGCGATGAGCGAGATCGTTGCCGCCACGATCACCGCGGGAATGCCGGCCATGAAAAAGAACGGAATAACGGGAATGAAGGCCCCAATCGCGGTGGACAGCGCGCCGGAGGTGGCAGCGGTCCAGGGATTTCGTAGATTTTCTTCCGTGGTGCCGAGCCGCTCGCGTGCCAGCACCTCTACGAACCGGTCTCGGTCGGCGGCGAGGTGCTCGACGAATTTGTCGGCATCCGCCTCGGGCAGACCGCGGCTCTGGTAGGTGAGCGAAAGCAGTTCGCGGGCCTCCGGCTCATTGAATTCGACGGACTCGCGTTCACGGCTGAAGGCCGCCTGATAGATCTCGCGTTCGCTCTTGGCGGCCAGATACGCGCCCGAGCCCATGGAAAGCGCGCTGGCGATCATGCCCGCCAAACCGGCAATCAACACAAAATGCGAGTTGCCGACAGTAGCGCCGGCCACGCCGGAGACGATGCCGAAGATGGACCCAAGGCCGTCGTTGACGCCGTACACGGCGTCGCCGACCCAACTCGCGGCTTGGTGCTGGCCTTTGCTGCGTTCCCGTTCGAGATCCTCGAGCGCGGCCTTGGCGCTTTCAGGCGTGATCGCGGAGGCGCCGGCCGAGGCGCGGCTGAGCGCGCCCAGGGTCCGGTAGTGCTCCCGCTCGTCCTCCAGAATCTCCTTCAGGATGGCCAGCGAGGGCTCGTCGTCGAGCGAGGTGAGCTGTTGCTGGTAGCCCGCGATATCGCGGCTCTCATCCACCTCCAGCCGGCGCAGCGCCAGGCGCGCGCCTCCCAGCCGGTCGATGATGCCGCCGGCATCCCCGTTCTCGCCGCCGCGGTACACGGGCGCGGTTCCGCCCAGTGCCTGCAGACGGCCGGCCCAGAGATCGGCGTGGTGACGCTCGGCGGCGGCCAGGCCGCGCAGCGCATTGCGCCATCCCGGATCGGTTTCAGCGCGGGAAAGCGTGAGATAGGTGTGATACCCCTCCATCTCCGTCTGCCAGTTTGCCTCTAGGATGCCGAGCAACTTGGTATGCGACGACGTGTTCAGGGCGCTGATGGAACTCATGACTCCTCCGCTCATTGCTGGTTGGACGCGAGTTTGCGACCGCATTCGCCGTAAGACACGCTCCGGCCTCAAAAAGGTGAGCGGAGGCCCGCTTACCCGTCGTTATTTCCCATATGCGGCCCCCTTTTACAAAACCTAGGGGGTCCGAGCACCCAACCTCGTGGTCGCTGCCGATACACTGAGAAGGCCCATGTTGCCTCGGTTTGATGCCCTGATCGTCGGTGCCGGCCCGGCCGGTTGTGCCGCAGCCTTTGATCTCGCCCGCGCGGGCCGCCGCGTGCTGCTGCTTGAAAGACGAAGCTTTCCGCGTCATAAGGCCTGCGCCTGCGGCCTCACGCGCAAGACGCTGAAGGCGCTGCGCTACTCGGTCGAGCCCGTGCTTGAGCGCTCCTGCCGCGATGTCGTGCTGCAGGAGGCGGGTGCGGCGTTCCTTACAGGTCGCCGCACGGCCGACAAGGGCTGCGAGGTGCGCGTGCACCTGCGCAACCCGTTCTGCGCCATGGCCGTCCGGGAGCGGTTCGACAGCTTCTGCCTCGAGCGTACGCTCGCCGAAGGCGCCCCCGGTCGCCGACCCGAGCTTCGCAGAATCGACAGCATCCTCGCCCTGCGCGAGTTCGCCACCCACATCGAGCTCGAGGTCGCCCTGCCCGGCGGGGGCGCAGAGACCCTGCGCGCCCCCGTGCTCATCGGCGCCGACGGCTCCAACGGCCAGACCCGCCGCCTGGCCGCCGGGGTAGCCCGCCAGCGCCATCCCGCAGGTAACCCATCCACGGGTAATCAATCTTTGGGCGACAAAACCCTGGATGCCCCCACCTTTCCAGCTTTATCGGAAAAGGTGGGGTCCGGGGTGCCGGAAACCTCTCCGGAGCGCTACGAAGCCGCTGCCGCCCAGCTTCCCCCCGAGCCTCACTGGTACGCCCGCGGCTTCGCCCTAGAAGCCACCGTCCCCTACACCGCACTGCCGTCCAAACTACCCGCCGGCGACGGCCCGCTCGATCTGGTCTTCGACTTCGCCCCGGTCGCCGGCGGCTACGGCTGGCTGTTTCCCAAAGGCGACCACATCAACATCGGCGTGGGCGGCTTTGTGCCGCAAACCGCGGTGGGCACAGCCGTCATTGGGGCTGCAAGTGAGGTCGGCGCCGAGGGCATGGTATGCGAGACCGTCACCCGCGCGCTGCTGACCGACTACGCGCGTACCAAGCTGGGCATCGATCTCCCGGCCCTGCCCGGGGCGCACGTAACCGGCCAATACCTGGGCCTCGGCGGCCACGCCTACACGCCCGCCGGGCGCATCCTGCTCACCGGCGACGCCGCAGGCCTGGTGGACCCACTCACCGGGGAGGGCATTCACTCGGCCATCGTCAGCGGCCAAGCTGCCGCGGCCGCCGTCCTGGAGGTGCTCTCCCCCGAAAAATCGTTCCCCGAACTGGGTATTTCCTCGGCGGCGGCGGCCTTCTCAGCTTCCACAGCGGGCTATGATGAGGCGAACCGACTGGCAGCCGCCTACAGCCGTTACCTCCAGCCCCTGAACCGGACCCTCACCTTCTCCCATCGCGCGGCCCGTTCGTTTTATCGCGAACCCGAACGCGGCTTCAAGGTCATGCGCACCCCGCTGCTGCGGCAACTCGTGCTGAAAACCTACGCCGACGGCCTGCCCACGACTCGTTTGCTTGCCAGCTTGGCGCGCCGGGTCGCCTGAAAATTTCAACGCTCAAGCCCGGCATTGCTCAGGATTTTCGGAGTTCCCGATCCTTCATTCGGCCTCACGCCCCGTCTTCGCCGTCCAACTGCTCTCGACGCTGAGCATGTTCGGCATCATCTGGTTCATTCAGATCGTGCACTACCCGATGTTCCTGGAGATCGTTCCCGCCTCGTTCACAAAATACGAAACCGCCTATGCCAATCGCATGGGCTTCGTCGCGGGCCCGCTCATGATCGCCGAGCTGCTGAGCTCAGCCCTGCTTTTGCTGCCGTCGCTCCGGCCGCCAACCGTCACCGGAGCTCAGGCCTGGCTCGGCCTCGCTCTGGTGGCTCTGCTTTGGGCCTCTACCGCCTTCCTTCAGGTCCCTTTGCACAATCAACTGCACACGGCTTACAACGCCGCGGCCATCCATAAACTGGTTTTGAGCAATTGGATACGCACCGCCGGCTGGACCGCGCGGGCGGCGCTGGTGCTGTTCTGGGTCGCGACGCTGGGAGGGTCGTGAACGCGGTGAAGATGGCCGCACATGGCAGACTGCACCGCGCCAGGTCCTTAATGAAACCGGGGCAGATGCTCCAGATCGCCTTCCGGTACAGGCTCCAACGGGCCGCCGGCCTTCACCCATGCCCGCAAACCGCCCTGAATCACCTTGGTCTGGCAGTCTTCTTTTTCCAGCATCTTGGCGACGCGCACACTGGTCGCATCCCGGGCGCAGGAGCAGTACAGGTAGATGTCGCACTCCGGCGCCATAAACTCCCGCAACGCCGCCAACTCCTCCCGCAGCCGGTTCGGCTCCACGCGGATCGAGTTCTTGATCCGCTGCATGCCCGCGTCATAATACCCGTGCGAGCGCACGTCGGCGATCACCACCACACGATCGCCCGCGCCCCCCTGCAGGCTCGCTTGCAGATCGCTGGCGCTCACCCGCTCCACGGCGCTGAACCGTGTATCGCGCAGGTAGCTCATTACCAGCCACAGGATGTACAGCATCAGCAGAACGCTCACAGTAGCGGCGGTGAAGTGCCCCAAACGCCCCAGCCAGCGCAGGATATCCCGTAAAAAAGGCGCAAAGACAAAACCGGCCGCGCTCCAGGCGACGCTGTACAGCAAAGCGCCGGTACCGTCCAGCGCGACAAAGCGCAGGGCCGGCATATTCAAGCTGCCGGAAAGCGGCGCGGCCACGGTGGCCAACCCGGGGATAAATTTTGCAAAGAGCAGTGTGCGCGGACCGCGCCGGTAGAACGAGTTCGCCGACCCGAAGATACAGGTCTCCGGATTCATGCTGATGCGGCAGATACCGGCCAGCAGCCACCAACCGGTCAGCCGGCCGCCCAGGTACATCAGCGAGTCGCCCAGGAGCGCCGCGACGGCCGCACACAGGATCACGAGACCCAGTCTCAACCCGCCACCGTGCGCCGTCGCTCCCGCAATCAAAAGCACCACCGAGATCGGCATCGGCAAACCGCAGGCGGACAGAAACAGGATCGCCGCAGTGGCCGTGTATCCGTGGTGCTCCACTGCGGCCATAAGGTTGATCACGTGCAAAACTCCGGAACGGGCAGGGACGGGAAGGCAGGGGCTCTACGCGCATAAGATGCACGCGGAGCCGGCAGCGACTTGCTCCTTCACGCCCTTCCGGGCTCCGGCACCCCGTTTCTGCTACTTTCGTGGGATCACGCCGCAAGGGATTTCATCGGGCAGGCGACCCGGACTGAAGATGGCGGCCTTGGCCCGAGCCGATAATCCCCTGCGCGAGTGGGATTCCACTCCGAGCCGCGCGGTTCCGGTGAAAACGACAGGCGGATTTTTGGAAGGCTAACTGCGCTCGATGCGGTCGGCTCAGCCTCAGCGGTGCTGTTCCAGCCGGGCGAGTTGATCCCCGTCCATCTCGCCGCGCAGCTGCAGCAAAAGATGGGTGTTCGCCTTTTCCAGCTCGGCGCGCGCCTGGGCGATGCGGTCGATCTGCGCGAACAGCGTGCTTTCATCGAGCATCTTGGCATGCACCAGCGTCTCCATCCGGCTCTGCTCGCCCTGCAGGTCCTCGTACCGCTTCAGCAGGACGGCCCGGTTGGTCTCAAACATGACGTCCATGTGCCGCTGCTGCTCCGGACGCAGCTGCAGGTCTTTGGCAAAGTGCTTATCGTCCCACCAGCGCCCCGGAGGGCCGACCTGCAGGCCGCCACGAACCGTGCTGCTGGTGGACACCGCATCCGGGGAGTTGCCGGGGGAAAGCCCACCCCGCATATGGTTGAACCCGGTGTTGCCATTCGACATCCCGCCCATGGGTGGCCCACCGCCGGGCATGCCGCCGCCGCCCGGGGACCCGCCGCCACGCTGCGCCAAAACGGCGCAGGCAGTGCCGCACAGGCAGCCGACCAGGGCCGCCCCGCGCACAACCCGCGCATACTGGGCAGGCAAACGCATCAGTTTGCGACCGCCTCCCCGTTGGCGGCAGCAGAGGACTCCGCGCGGGATGCATCCGCCTCCAACTCGCTTACCGGAACCGCCGGCTGCGGCGCATAACGCAACTCTTCGTCGATGGAGGCCAGCAGGCGATTGTCCTTGGCGATCTCGGCGCCGGTTGGGGCCGTGTTCACCATCTGGGAATAGGGTGCGGACAGGTAGGGTGCGGACGGTGCGCCTGGATGAGGCATCCGCAGCCCGACCGCCACGGCCACGGCGGTCGCCGCGGTCATCAAGCCGTAGCGCCAAGCCGGCTGCGCGCCCAACCGCAGCGCCCAGCGCGAGGGGGTAGGCACGCGGCGTGGGGCCTCCCGTTCAGCCCAGGTCAGGCTCAGGTCATTGAAGTGGTCCAGAGACTCCAGCACCGACGCGACCTCGTCGCGGCAGGGGATGCAGGCCGCAAGATGAGCCTGGACGTTGCTGTCCGGCGACTCGCCGGACAGCAGATCGCCGAACTGTTCCTCCGTGAGGTGCTGGTCTGGATTCTGAGAGATCCCGTGGGGCATCCGGCTGGCAGGCTGCGTCGCGTTCATCTTCCCTCCCCTACCCGTTCCCGTACCGCGCGTACGGCGCGGTGCAGATGTGTCTTGACTGTATTCACCGGCATCTTCATGCTACGGGCAATCTCGGCCAATTCCATCTCTTCTGAAAATCGCATGAGAAAAACCGCGCGCTGATTCGCGGAAAGCGTTTCGACCACATCGGCGACAGCCTTGGCCCTTTCGCGGGCCAGCAGCTGCCGCTCCGGTGAGCTTTCTTTGCCCGGCAGAATCGACGCTATCTCCATGACATCTGTCGCGGTCTTGGCCGCCTTTCGCCAGAACTGGAGTTTGCGCGTCCGCTGGTAGTCCCGCACCAGATTCAGGGCAATGGAGGTCAACCAGGTCTGTACGCTGCTGTCGCCGCGAAAATTGTTGCGGTTGGCATAGGCCTTCAGGAAGCAATCCTGCACAATGGAGGCGGCCACATCGTCGTCCCCCACGGAGAAGGTCACGAAGCGGAGAAGCCGGGCACGATGGGTTCGGACAAGGGCGTCAATGTCGTCGAGCTCCGTGATGGCGCGCTCCCGCTTCTCTGCCACAAGCATATCCAACGAGATCGCGGTCTGCATATCGCATTTAGACGGGCAACCCTTTTCGCACGGTTACACAAGGGGCAAGCAAAGGATGACGGGATCTGCCCTGTGGGCCCTCACCTCCCGCCTTCCCTCCTGAGCCGAGCGAAGCCCCCAGCCTTCGGCCTGAAGCGGCCATCGAGTCCAGGTCATCCCTAAACTCCTCCCTTATTCCCGTGACTTAGGCGATACAGCGCCTCCGCATTGCCGCGCAGCACCATGCCGGCCAGGGTCGCCGCGCGCGCAGAGGTGATCTCCCCATCGCGCTTCATGCCGGTTAGCGCCAATCCCAATGCCAAGCGCTCGTTTCGCGCAATGATCCAGGCACTCTCCTCCCACCCCATCGCGGTGGAGTAGGGATAGGCATCGGTTGCGAACAGCACCTTTTCCGGGTAGCTTTCCAGCCACTCGCGCAGCCAAACCGCGAGCGTCCGCGCCGGAAAGATGAGTGCCTGCTGCGACAGATCCAGGTACACATTCGGCTTCTGCAGCAGTGCACCGGCCTCGCGTATATAGGGCCAGCCGCCATGCAACAGCACAAAGTTCGTGCCCTTCAGCCGCGGATCGTTCAGGACCGGCTCTAAAAGCAGCGGATTCACCCCCGCCACCGAGAAATACCGTCCACCCCCGGCCATGCCATGCAGGTGCACCGCCATCCCGAGCCGGCCCGCCTCCGCCGCCACGGAGCGGAACAGAAAGTCCTGCAGATCCTTATAGGCTGCCGCATCCGGCACCGCGCCGCCGGCATACCGCGCATAGGCCGCCGCCGCACGCTCTCTCGGCGGATCGCCAAAGTCAAAGGAACGCAGGTAAGCCACCTCGAATTTGATCGCTACCGCGCCACCCGCCCTTTGCCGCGCCAACGTTGGCTTTATCAGCCGCTCGAGATACGCCTCGAGCGTCGGCGGCATCGCTTTCAGGCCCGCCTCGGCGAGATACCGCGCCCGCAGCCGATCCTCCAAGGCAAAAAACTGGGCTCGGTCCGGCGGCGCCGCGGCCAGGCCCTTGTTCGACAGCGGAAACAGCAGTGCATCGTCATACGGCACCCACAAGAACCGGGGCGGCTCCACACCCGTGCCCATTGCCACACGATTGCCCAGCATGGTCCCGATGCCGGCCTGGTCCAGCACCCACGCGCCATAGTGCGTGCCCTCGCGCCTCCGCACCCTGTCGCGCGCCGCCTCCAGCGCCGCCTGCGCTGTGGGATTGAGCGGCGGCTCACCGTGGAAGCCGAACAGCGCCGCCCACGCCTCGGCCAGAGGAGCAAAGTCCGGTCGCCAGGCTAGCGGATCGGTCTGCGGTTCCATGTTATCGACCGGCAGCGCGTCGAAGCCGCGGTCCGCCGCCATCCCCGGCGGCGACAGCACGGGATGCGCGTGGTTGTCGATCGCCGGGGTCGTCTCAATCAGCTGCCAAAGCGCGGGGTCCACCTGCCGGATCTCCGCCGCTAACGGACCCGCGTCCGCCATCCGATTTCCCTGTGCCCCGGCGACAGACCACACCGGCGAGGCAAGCAGAAGGAGGCTCAGAATCCTGCTAGCAATTCTGATAAAAGTTCCAGCAAGGGGGAAGGTCGGCATGGCAACAGCCTAAACCGGACGTTGGAAAGCAACTCCGGGAACGCCGGGTGGCACCATACCGCGCGGTACCAATCCACGCGCTCGGACTCAACCGCATCCCATAACCCTGGGAGACACACCATGGGTAAATATGTTTGGGTCCTTTGCGGTGCAACGTTGGCCGCCTCTATCTATCTCGTTATGAAACAACCGCTCGGCCCAACGGCACCGGTGGACGGGTCTGACGAAACCATTGGCAAGCTCTTTGGCTGGGGCGCCAAGCAGCGCGTCGCCGGCACCGGCGGCCAGCTCAAAGGGAAGGTCGAGCAGGGCGCGGGCGATCTGCTCGGCAACGAGAAGCTGAGCAACGAAGGCGTGTTTGACCAGATAGCCGGAACCGTGCAGGACGCCGCCGGCAAAGCCGCAAACGCCGTCGCCGATACCGTCCGCAAACTGACCTAAACGGCAACCGGTACGGCATCGCAAGGGGGAGTCTCAACCGCCTGTACAGGGTACGGCGGTTAACTCCGCCAATGCAGCGCAACCGGGCCATCCGCCAGCGGATGGTCCCCCTTGCCGCTCAGCCGACGCTGCTTCAGAGCGAAGTACCACTTCGCCGGTTTGTCCGCATCGTCGATCAACATCAGCCCCGGATTTGACCGTAACCCGTGCGCCTGCTCCACCATCGTCTGCTGATCCTGCGCGACAAAACGGCCGCCGAAGAACTTCACCAGCGCCGTAATGAACGGCACGGCATAGGCGATGTTCCAGGCCGCGACTACATCGATGCGGCAGGTTGAGGCCGTCACCGGCGTCACCGTGGTCAGCGACGAAAACCACCGCTGCTTCCCCCGGTCGTCGGTGGCCACAATGGTCTCCGTCCGCCGATTCGGCAGCGTGAAGTCGATCGTCGTCACCGGTCGTCCCAGCAGCTTATAGGGCGCGGAGTTCGCGCTCGGCGCATGCGGACTCATGCGGAATCCCGCATTACGGCCCTCTCCGGCTTCATCCAGCAGCGGCTCAAACCGCTTGGTCTTCTCATGGATGCTCGCCGCCGAACGCCACCACCAGGCCTGATGCACAAACGGCCCGTGCGCCGGGTCCATCAGCCCGATAATGCCATGATCCACGTTGCAGGGCAGATCGGCGGCAAGATGCGCCGTGCGTAACTTCGCGGTGAACTTGGGCAGCACCGGCAAGGGAGGCAGCAAACCCTCCTCCGCCACACGCCCCGCACCCGCCGCGGGCACATACACCCAGGCGTAGCCATCACCTTCGCGCACCGGAAAGGCATTGGCAAAGATGCGCGTCGGCTGCAGATGGTCATGCGAGCTGAGCGACGGGATCTCCTGGCAGCGCCCGCTGCAAGGCTCAAAGCGCCAGCCATGGTACTTGCACATGACCGTTTCGCCGTCGAACCAACCGGCGCTGAGCGGAATGCCCCGATGCGGACAAAGGTCGCGCAGAGCAAACAGCGCCCCATCCGCCTTGCGCCCCAGCAGCATGGGGATGCCCAGCAGCGTCGTCACGGCCGTCGATTTGGGTCGCAGCGCCTCCAACCGCACCGCCGGATACCAGTCACCGAAGATCATCTCCGCCGGCGGCCCGGGCCTGTCGGCAGCGGCGCTATAGCCGGAACCGGCCACCTGCACCAACCCATCCCCACCCGCCCCCCGAATTGGCCGCATACGCGCCATACCCCAAGTTTACCGGAGGCGTAGACCCGACGCTGCTTGGAGGCGAACCGATGCGCAGACATTTCTAAGCGTCTTAACGCCTAAGGTCAAAAAGCACGCAAAACCAATGACAAGAAATACGAGAACTGTTTCTACCATCCACTCCTGTCCGGAAAAAAACAGACCGAATGGATCGAACACGGTTGTGATCACCAAGCCCAGAATGAATGGTGTAATCACTCTTTTCAATGCAATAAACCGGAACCAATAAAAGCAGCTCAGTTCCAGCACGAAGATTACCAGTCCTCCGTAAAATCCGGAGGTGAAGAGAACCTCCAAAATCAGATTCGAATTGGGCATGGTAAACGCACCCTCGACATAGACACCGGTAGCCGCTTCGATTACATATTGCCCTACACTGGAATAAGGGAATCTATGATCGGACAGCACCTTGAATAGGGGCATAAACTGGTATTGTAGGATGTTTGTCTGAAAGAGGTCCTGCGAGCGCGTTATAAGGTCCGATTGTGACACAAGGATAAGCTGATCGAAAGTGCCGAGGACGCGCATCGCAATGGCCGACGCGAGCGATCCGCCATTGTTCCCGATACCGATAGTTGCCAGGTAAAAAGGCGCGCTGCAGACGATCACCCAGGCTGTACGTTTAAGTAACTGACGCAGTTTTATGGAACGCGTCCTCTCTCCCCGTTGCTGCGCTACAAAAAGTGCGTTGAGCAGGATGAAGAGAATGGCAAGAATACCCCCCTTTGAAGCAAAGAGTATGGACTGTAGGACCTGCAACATGACCGCGAAGCCGGCGAAGCGTCGAACCTGGGCCTTTTCGGTAAGAGCATATAGAACTCCGCCAATGGGAGCCGTACCGAAGTTAAGCCATGTGAGTAGGCGATTGTTTTCAGTTGCTGTAAAGCGCTCTGCCGAACCGCTCTCCATGAACAACGGAATCTTCCCGGGAATAACCATATTAAACAAGAAGTTGAGCAGAATCACTGTGATCGCGATTGCCAGTAGAACCATCTGAAAATCGGCATCCATACCATCTCTAAGATTGATGCTGATCGGTCTTCCAAAAAAACGGATAACCATGAGCCAGATAAACAGGAAGAATAGAATCGTCCAATAAGAGTTTGAAAATGAATGGCCCAGCGCAGGAGAAAACACAAACCCAATCACGGCAAAGCCAAGAGCTGAAAAAAGACGAATGCTCATAGGGTCAAGCAGGCTTACGATAGCAGGTCGCAAAATTGCCCAAAGAACACCAAAGACGGTCGCAATCAACAGGGTGAAAGCCAGTACAAGGGACCAGACCGGGATTTGCAAAAGCGAAGAGAAAAGCTCGTTCAACGCTAACACCTTTCGGAACCTGTTTTTAGGCTGGAGACAAGTATCACGGCTGTCGGCTGGGCATTAAAGGTGCGTCGCCCGCAACAGAGCGGTGCGATACACCTCTAATGTCTGGGTTGCTGTTCTCCTCCAATCAAACTGCTCCGCCCGCAAAGGGCCCTTGGTGGCCAGCGCGCTGCGCAATGCTGGATCGGATAACAGTTGGTCAAGCCCCCTGGCGATCTGCTCTACGGACGTCGGATCTACTAACATGGCTGCATCGTCGGCTACCTCCGGCATAGAAGAGGTATTGCTGGAAAGCGTGGGGACGCCACAAGAAATAGCCTCCAGCAAAGGAATGCCGAATCCTTCATACAAAGAAGGATAAGCAAAGACCTCTGCCGCTTGAATCAGCGAAGGCTTATCCGCATCGTCTATGAAACCCAGAAACCGGACCCGCTCTTCTAGGTTCAGATCCCGGGTGATACCTTTTAGATTGTCACTCATCCAGCCCTGTTTGCCGGCAATCGTTAATAGCAGCGTCTCATGCCTGTGACAGATCAGAGAGAACGCTTCCAATAGCCGCGCCAGATTTTTACGGGGTTCAATTGTTCCAATGTAGAGAACGAACGGCATCGTCAAATTGTACTTCGCCCGAATGCGGCTCACGGCCTTTTGACTACCGGCAATCTGGTAAGACAGATCTCGTCCTAAATGTACGACGTACTGAGACGCCGATGCCTTCGGCAGTATTCTATTGAAATCTGCTCTGCAAGAGTGCGAGACAAAGATGAGATGATTCGCGCGTACGGCCGCTTGCCGGATGAAGAAGGTAAAGTAAGTTACTTTTTTCGCTTCATGCACCTCCGGCATGAGAAACATGGTCATGTCATGTAACGTGACCACCTTGACGGCCCTCATAGGCATAAGGGGAAAGGAATAGTGTAAGGAATGCACTACACTAACTCGATACTTATACGCGAGCCACGGAATCCAAAGCTGTTCCAAGAGAAAGCGCATTGGAAGCTTTCGGAATACTTTGCTCTTTACCTGAATCATAGAAACATTGCCGCGAGGGCCGAAATCGAAGCTAGAATCATCACCCTGGACTAAAAGTAGGTATTCAACATCTGGGTCCAATGTAATAAGCTCACGAACGGTATTCAGCGCATAGACCCCCACCCCTGCCTTCTCCCGTGTGATTTGGGTGCAATCGATCAGTACTCGCATTTATATGAGTGTAGCGGAGAGTGATTATGCCGCAGACCGGCGACTCCTGCCTTTCGCCACACGGGTGTATGCATGAAGAACACCTTTGATTCCATACTTTACAATCGCCCAAGCCAAGGCCGGAAAGGCTGTCAGCCTGGAACAGGTCCCTGCGCCTATCCTCGCGCGAGAAGCCTCCCTTAATGCCGCTACCGAATCACTAAGGCCGCCCGCGCTCATACGAACTGTTATTGCAGGGAGGAATGCGCACCGCAATGCGCCACGCGGCCTCAGCAAGAATTCGTAATCCGCTGTAATACGATAAGAGGTGTCGAACTGACCATATTTTGTGAATAGCCTTCGACGGTGCATGCTACCCACATGAATGCTGCACATGAACCTGCTATAGCGGGGCCACGACCATGGCTCCCCCAAGACACGGTTGTAGCCTGAGGAATGAACCCAGCGGACCTTCGACGATAGGTAGTCAGCGGCGGGATGCTTCTTGGCCAAAGCCATGTAAGCGCTTACTGCTTCTGGAGTGAACTCGTCGTCGGCCCCAAGAAAAGCGATCCATTCGCCACGCGCGAGCGCAAGCCCCTTATTCCATGCGTCGTAAACCCCATCATCCGGTTCACTACTCCAAACAGCCAAATGCCGGCCGTACCGTTCCAGCAACGCCACTGTCCCATCCGTCGAGGCGCCGTCAAGAACGATGTGCTCGATGCAGGGATAATCCTGCGCGAGCACGCTTTCGATACATTGACTGAGACAATCAGCCCCGTTGCGAACGGCGGTGATGATGGTGACCAGCGGCTGATTCTCATCGCCGAGACTGCTACCGTGCTCAATGCGTCTGCCGCCAAAGACGCGGCTCCGATCGTGCCCCATCGACGATCCCCCTGGCACAGTGTATGCACCCCTCCGCCTCGGAGCCAAGCCCATGCCTTTGCACTATTTATAATCAAGCACAAGCGAAGAGCGGAGCGAACGAATGCCAGAGCGGTTGTCACAGGTTGTGCCTGTGCAGATTTCGGCGAGCGCGGAGACAGGGAACGAAGAACTGGACAGGAGTATCGATTTAGCCATTCTGTTCGACCAAATTAAGAAAGGCCGTCGCCTCGTGCTTTCAGTGACGCTAGTGATTTTCGGACTCGCCAGTATGCTGGCTTTTCTTCTGCCGTCACAATACACCTCGACCGCTTCAATTATTCCCCCAGGGTCAAGCCCGAATTCCAGTGCGGCCGCTCTTATGGGGCAGCTTTCCGCGCTGGGGGGCGCGAGTTTATTGGGCGGAGCCGCCAAGAGCTCGAGTGATTTGTACCTCGGCCTATTGAAGAGCCGTTTCGTCGCCCAGTACATGACCGACCGCTTTCATCTTCGCGACGCGTACCACGTAAAGATTGAGAGCGAGGCGGAAAAACAGCTGGCCCGGCACAGCGATTTCGCGGTCGGCACAAAAGACCCGATTATCACCATCAGTGTGAAGGATCACAGTCCGCAGCGTGCTCGCGACCTGGCCGACGGCTATCTGGCGGCGTTGCGCCTTCTAAACTCCCAACTCGCGCTCACCGAAAGTTCCCAGCGCCGATTATTTTACGAGCAGCGGCTCGCCCACGAGAAGGATGATCTTTCCGATGCCGAGGTCGCGCTCAGGCAGATTCAGGAAACCAGTGGCCTGATCGCGCCGGCGGGACAAACCGCGGCAGAGATCCAGGCCATCGCCCAATTGAGATCTCAAATCGGCGGTCGTCAGGTGCAGTTGGCAGCCCTGCTGCAGGACGAAACGGAGGAGAACCCCGATGTCCTTCGCCTGCGTCGCGAGATTGCCGATTTGCAGGCGCAGTTAGGGCGCATGGAAAGCGGTGCCGGTCACGGTGTGGGCAATATCGCCACCGCGCGTGTTCCGGCCCTCGCCCTGGAGTACATCCGCAAGGAACGCGACGTGAAATACCACGAAACCCTCTTTGAAATCATCGCAAAGCAGTACGAGGCGGCCAGACTCGATGAGGCACACGACACGCCCTTACAGGTTCTCGATGGCCCCGTCATCCCTGATGTTCCCTCCGGTCCTCCACGTTTTGCACTTCTCGCGGTAGGGCTGTTGCTTGGTGTGTTGGTTGGCTCTGGTTTAGTGATCTTAAAGGCTTGATGTCTGGGTGAGAGTGAATGAGCCGAGGGTTCTACCCGCTGAAGCGTAACGTGAATCGATATGTAATCCTTGGCTCGAGCATGATTGCCACTGCAAGATTGAGGCTCATGTTCCAATTGAAACTGATACGGTGTCGGTTCGTTCACAAGCGGATTGCGGCCTGATGCAGGTTCAGCAGAAATGGTCTAGGGGTCTGAAAGCCTCCATTCTCAATATCGGCTGGCTCAGCCTGGACCGGATGATTCGCATGGGCGGCGCACTGATCGTGGGCACGCTCGTGGCACGCTACCTCGAGCCGAGTGCATTCGGGCAGCTAAATCTTGCCACTGCCATCTTTATGCTCTTCAACACGGTGTCCAATCTAGGGTTGGATTACCTTGTGGTGCGCGACACGGTTCTCGACCAAGAGAGCGTTCCCGAGGTGCTTGGTACTGCCTTTTTGCTAAAGGCCGGTGCGAGTGTTCTTACCACGTCGTTTGCTCTCCTATTCACTTGGGCCACACACCCCCATCAAGCGCTCCTTGTCTGGATGACCGCTGTTCTCTCGATTGCAGCTATCTCGCAAGCGCTTGATGTGATCGACTTTTTCTTTCAAGCAAGAACCCTGTCGCGCTACACGGTCATACCGAAGTTACTGACCTTCGTGCTGGTTAACCTGTTACGTTTGGCGGCGGTGTTTCGACATGCCTCCGTGTTGATCTTTGCTGAGCTGGCAGCAGCGGAGATATTATTCGGCGAACTTGCTCTCCTGGTCAGCTATCGTTTCTACGCTCACGGACTCTCCCGTTGGCGTTTCAACATGGCCCGAGGCTGGAAGTTGCTGCAGGAGAGTTGGCCGCTGGTTCTCGCCAGTCTGCTTGTCATGATCTATATGCGCACGGATCAAATCCTGCTTGGGTACATGTTGAACGATCAAGCGGTCGGATACTACTCCGCTGCCGTGCGGCTTTCAGAGATCTGGTATGCCGTGCCGGCATTGATTTGCAATAGCGTTATGCCTCAAATGCTCCGGCTGCTCACGGAAAACAAGGTGCTCTACTACCGGAGAGTTCAGATGCTGTACAACGCTCTGGTGCTCTTGAGTGTGCTTCTTGCAGTAATCACTCTGCCTGCTAGCCGATTCGCGGTTACGTTGCTCTTCGGCAAGGCTTATCTGCCGGCCGCACATGTATTGAATATTCATATCTGGACCGGAGTTTTCGTCTTTATCGGCGTATTGGGAGGTCAACAGATGGTGCATGAAAAGCTGACCGTAGTGGAACTTCAACGCGCCGGGTTGGGTGCAGGGATGAATTTGGTTCTTAACCTTCTTCTGATCCCGCGATACGGAATTGTAGGATCAGCTGTATCCACTTTAGCTGCTCAAGCTACGGCGTCGTATCTAGCCGATGTCTTCGACCCACGCTCGCGGCATATCTTCTGGATGAAAACTCGTGCTCTGAGCGGTATATGGCTCCTTCGCCGTGATTGGAGAACACAGTTCAACTAATTATCTCGGAGAAAGAATCGCTCGTTTCAATTTATTGCATACCCTTCTGAACAAACTGGGGATTTCGCACCTGCTCAGGTTTTGATCCAAGGCATCCATTGCACGTAGAGGAATAAAGGTGGGCGGATGTTTCAGAGGAAAGTCAATTCGTCCAACGCGCATAGGGGGTGCATCCGCCAGGTGCAGTGTATGTGTCGCATTGGGCCCAAAGCCGGTATTCTCAATCAGGTTCACGGCGGGCACTACAGACAGCACATAGTCCTTCATGTTTGTATAAAACCACTGCACATCCCAGGTATTGGGCCCGGTGCCCTCATACATCTGATCGAACATCTTGGTCCAGTACTGCCGATGCGTATTGTCAGGAAAAAACTCCCGCATAATCCCCGAGGAGCGAATGGCAGGCCACTCTGTAAGGTGCTCATCATAGCGCGACCAGGAGTGCCGCCATGTAGCCCAACCCCAAATATGCGTAAGGTGAGAAAAGAAATAGCTTTCCTCCACCTGCATGTGATCCTGCACGATGTTGAAACCGGCAATCATCCCAATCCGTAGATCAAGCCGAAAACGCTCAAGCATCTGCTCGCAGAAAATGAAGAAGGAGGCATCCGGCAGAATGTCGTCTTCAAGAATGATGGCTTCCTCCACCTGCTGAAAGACCCAGTTCAGGCCGCTAATTAACCGTCGACGACAGCCCAGGTTTTCCGTAGAAAAATTTGTCTTGACCTCGCAGGGCCAATCAACAGCGGTAACGATGCGTCGTACCTGTGCACAAAGTTCATCTTCACCGGCCTTGTGATGACGCGGTCCATCCGCGATGATCAGTAGATGCGAAGGTTTTACCTCTGCGATCCGGCGGAAGGTTCGCTCCGTCTGCTCGGGACGGTTGAAGACGATTAGCACAATAGGGGTCCTCATTGAGGGCTCCATGCCTTGGCTACACGCTTAGTTGGTGCACTTGCTTGTTGAACCAGCGGCTTAGGATTCTGCAGTGTTCGCCGTAAAAGGGTTGCATCCAGCGCGGAACGCACTGCGTCCCAAACCTGCGTCAAGCTGACCTCCTCGATGCAGGGCACCGCAAAACCGGATTCGACCGGATAGATGCATTGCCAATTACACCCGAAACAGGGTTTAGCGTGCCACACAATCTCGGGCAAGGGACGCTTGTCACGTTGCTCTACCTGGTATGGCAGAAAGCGTCCGAAATGCCCTCCGCCCAGCACACCCACGGTCGGTGTTCCTACAGCAACGCCTATATGAAGGGCGGCGGTATCGTTGCTGACGAGCAGAGAGGCTTTTCCTATCAAAGATGTCATTTGTGATAGCGTCGTGCAGCCCGCCAAGTTGAGCAAATCTATTTCGGAGGCAGCCTCACAGAGGCTGGCAGCCTCTTTCACGTCATCCGGCCCACCGCAAACAATACCGCGAAAACCTGTTTCCGCATACATACGTTTCGCAATGTGAGCAAACTTTTCAAGGGGCCATCGACGGCCCGACCAGCTGGCACCGGGGAAAAGAACAAAGTAGGGAGCCTCTTCCATCAACCCGAACTCGGCCACATCCCCAGGACGTATGAACCGGCGAAGGTCCGCTATGCGTGCTTGGTAGTTAGGCACACCCAATACACGCAGAAATTCCGCATTTCTTAATAGCTCCATACGGGGAGCGGGGTCCGCTGCAAGCAAGCGCGTGTACCAACGATCGCTGAAACGCTTCTGCCAGGACCGTAAGTTGCAAAGGTCGCCGATAGAGCCCGTCCGCTCGCTGGCTCCCGACAAATGAATGAGCGCATCACCGGTATGCTCACGCGAATACGTCGGTTGAATGGCAATCGAGAAGCGTTTCGAACGAAGTAGCCTGGCGATACTAAACCGATAGCGCCACCTTGTGTTGAATAGCTGGCGATCAACGGAGATCACTTCGTCGAAGATATCCATAGTCCGGGCCCATTCCGCCCAGGCTGCATTGGCCACCAGCATCACGCGACGGTTTTGCTGTCTGTAGAAATGCACCAGAGCTTCGGCCGCGTCAAACCACAGCACGAAATCTCCGATCGCGTCCTGGCGAACGACGGCAACACTCCCTTCTCCGGACCGCCTCGGCAAATGAGCCAGAATTGAATCCGACAAAGTGAAGACTGCAAGCCGGAAGTTCTTAGAGGACAACCGGAAACGTCTTCTGACCGAGTCCGGTATGACACCCCGTTTTTTCGAGTACGCTTGCTGATGTTCCGTCAACCGCGCCACCTGCTGAAGCTGAAAACATCATCTCTCATGTCTGGTTGTCTGTGCTACGGGAACTACCACTGATCAAAATCAGCCATGGTTCCTCAAATTTCCTCTTTCTCCGCTACAATCTTGCCAGCTTATTGATTAGGCGTTCGTTTACCCTGACGGGATCGTTCCTCGAAAGCGTTTTCAGGATGTGGGTCGGTTTGTATGCTGACGTTGATCTAAATGTTATGTTCTGGTTCAGGCAGAAAGGCGTTGCGTAAATCGAACTATGCTGCTCGTCGGAGAGAACGCGATCCGCGATTCACACCGGGCCAATCCTCTCGATCAGGTCGGGGTGATCGTACCTACGTGTAATGCCGCACCTCACTGGCAGGCGCTTACAGATTCACTCAATCGACAGGATCTGCGTAAAGATCAGATCCTTATTGTCGATTCGGCTTCGACCGACGGCACGGCTCACCTGGCACGGTTGGCCGGCTACAAGACATTTGAGATCGCGCGTTGCGAGTTCAATCATGGCGGCACTCGCAGGATTGCGTGCGGTTGCCTGCCACAGGCCGAGATACTGGTCTTCATGACGCAGGATGCCATTCCCGCCGCCGAAGATTCTCTGGCCACACTCTGCAAAGCCTTTCAGGATCAGACGATCGGCGCCGCTTACGGACGGCAGCTGCCGCGTGCGAAGGCCACCGCCATTGAGCGTCATGCGCGTTTTTTCAATTACCCTTCGACCTCGCAACTGCGCACCCTTGCCGATCGCGAGACGCTCGGCCTGAGAGCCGCCTTTCTTTCCAACAGCTTCGCGGCCTATCGCCGATCGGCGCTTGAAAGCGTAGGCGGCTTTCCCGCCGATGTCATCCTGGCCGAAGACTCCGTCGTTGCGGCGCGTATGCTCGTGGCCGGATGGCGTCTGGCCTATGTCGCCGAGGCGGCGGTCGTTCATTCCCATGCCTTCACCCTGGCCCAAGAATTTGCACGCTATTTTGACACGGGGGTCCACCATGCGCGGGAGTCATGGCTTCTGGATCAGTTCGGGAAAGCCGGCAACGAGGGCCGCCGCTTCGTTCGTTCAGAATTGCGGTATCTTACAAAGACCGCGATGCCCACCCTCCTCCATGCCCTGATACGTACGGCCTTGAAGTGGGCGGCCTATCACCTGGGTCGCCAAGAACAGCGCCTTCCGCTAGGGCTGAAGCGCCGGCTTTCGGCAAGCCCGAACTTCTGGCAGACCTGAACCTCGTCTCCCCTGGCGGCTCACCGCACAGCCGATTCCGTGCATCTTCGTGCATCCTCGATAGGCATCCGTAGAGTTTTGATCTTGCTTCTCACCTTCCGACAACGCTCAAAGATCGCTCCGGTGACGTGTCGAGCCGTTCTCTTTCTCTGCGCGCTTGCGCTCGCCGAGGCCGCCTGCCCTGCTCTGCAAGCACAGAGCAATTCCCAGGTCTCCAGCGACTCCCAGGTCTCCTTTGTTGCACCGCCTTTTGCAGCATCCGTTGCACCGCCTTTTGCAGCATTCAGACCCTTCTCAGCGGCCCCATTCTCCTCAGGACTGCCAGACCCGTATCCCACGCCTCCATCCCTGGGCGCTTCCAGTCCGTTTCAACTTCCCGCCTCTGCCGCGCAGGCAAGCTCGTCCCGTAGAGCGAAGCCCTCCTTGGACACAGACCGCAACGGCTCAACCTTTGTGCCCATGGACAGCTGGATCTACCCGGCGTTGGAGCGGTTGTCCAATCTCGGCGTCATTCCGTCGCAAAGCGTTTCGATCCGGCCCTGGACGCGTCAGGAGTGCCGTCGCCAGCTGCGCCAGGCGGAGGACCTGCTGTTCGGCTTCGGCAGCCTCGATGTCGATCTGGACAGTGGCGCCAAGCAGGAGGCCGCGCGGCTGCTGCCGGAGCTGGAGCGGCAACTGGAGGAGCCCGACGGCACCGCGACCGCCGTGCTCGAATCGGTCTACGCGCGTGTCGGTACCATTGCCGGGCCGGCCCTGACTGACGGCTTCCACTTCGGGCAAACCTGGTGGAACGACTACGGCAGGCCTCTGGGCAGGGGAACGAGCTCTATCGAAGGCTACTCGGTTCGGCTGGTCGGCGGGCGCTTTTTCCTGTATGACCGTCAGGAGCTCCAGACCGATCCGGGACTTTTGGCGGTAACCCCCTCGCAGGCAGCCCTGTTCAATGCGCTCGATAATGCCCTGTTTGAGGTTCCGGCGGCCCCGGGCATCCCTCCCGGAGCGCTGATTCTCCCCTCGCCGGCAGTCGCGGCCTATGTGCGCCAGCGTCCTCTGGATCTGTATGGTGGGATGGCCTTTGCGGGTACCGCCGTCTCGTTCGGCAAGCAGGAGATCTTTTGGGGACCCACGACCATGGGACCGTTTGCGTTTTCCCGCAATGCGGAGCCGACCTACAACCTGCGCCTGGTCTCCACGCGGCCGCACCCGTTCCCGTTTTTTCCGGAGTTGGGCAGCTATCGTTTCGACGTCGTTTTTGGCAAGCTGTCCGGTCACCAGCACCCGGCGCGGCCCTACTTCAACGGGCAAAAGATCGAGCTGACCTTCGGCCGCTATCTGGAGACCAGCTTCACGCGCTGGTCGATTCTGTGGGGCGTCGGGCATCCCATAACGCTGCGGTCGCTGAAAAACAACCTGTTCAGTTCCAACTCAACAGGCACCGGGATCTATGGCGACCGCGCGGACCCAGGCGATCGCAAGAGCGATTTCGATTTCCGGCTGCATGTGCCCGGCTTGACCGAGTTTCTCACCCTGTACGCCGACGCCTATGCCGACGATGAGCTGAATCCCATCGATGCACCGCGTCGCGTGGCCTGGCAGCCCGGCATGTATCTCGCCCGGCTGCCCTATCTGCCGCACGCGGACCTCCGCTTCGAGGTGTCCAGCTCGGAGGAACTGAGCAGGGACGAGGGGGGCACGCGTTTTTTCATCAATAACGAGTACCGCGACGGCAATACCAACAAGGGCTTTCTGCTGGGCAACGCCGCCGGACGCGACGCGCGCGCCATGGAAGGCCGCTTGGGCTGGTGGTTTTCCACCCGGACGCGGGTGGAGGCGGGCTACCGCCAGAGCAAGGTCTCGCATGTCTTTCTTCCCGGCGGCGGCACCATCTCGGACGCCTTTGTCGAAAGCAACTACGCCTGGAACCGAGAGTGGTCCACACAGGTATTTGCGCAGTATGAGCGGTTTCTGGAGCCGTCGTACCTGGCGGGAGCGCAGCGCAACGGCAGCGCCCGGCTACAGATCACCTGGACGCCGCAAAAGGGCGTGGCCCTGCGCTAGGCGCCGCTGAACGGAGCCTCCCCTGCCTGAGCGCCACTTTTCTACCCTCTCAGGGTCCTTTCTTTTGGCCTTGATATCATCGTTCGAACGAAGCGATACAGCATGCGGCACACAGGAAGTACTTTGGTACGGCAATCCTTTAGCAAGTCTTCGAGTTTGACTGGAGTTCCCCCTACCCTGTCGGTGCGGCGAAGCTGGAAGCCGGCATTCGGCTGCCTCTTTCTGCTGGCCGCCACTGCCATCTCCGCCGGTGCGCAGATCTCCACGACAAATCAGGTTGACTGCACGGACCCGATTAACAGCGCGTCGGCCGCCTGCCAAACCAACCAAAATACGGCTCCCCAAGACAATCTCAACAACCTGAATCCCCAAAATCTGCCGCAAAACAGTCAATCGGGAGTGGGAACCAATCCCAACGGCCAGCGCAACGGGGACTCGCAGCAGGTCTATAGCGACCAGGCCGGTCTTAACGGCCAGCGCCGCGCGACCGTGACGCAAACTCGCCCGAACGAACTGTTTGCTCCCGAGCCGATTACGGACTTCCAGCGTCTCGCACAATCGTCTACCGGGGTGATGCTGCCGATCTTCGGCCGCGACCTGTTTCAGCACGCGCCCTCCACCTTCGCGCCTGCGGACGAGATCCCCATCACCGCCGACTACGTCGTCGGTCCGGGCGATGAGGTGCTCGTACGCCTCTGGGGCCCCGAAACGCTCAACAGCCAGCTCACCGTGGACACCGCCGGTTCCATCTATATTCCCAAGGTCGGCGCCATTCACGTGGCCGGGCTGCGCTTTGACCAGTTGCAGACAAGTATCGGCTCCGAGGTCAATCGAGTTTACCGCAACTATAAGATCTCCGTCAGCCTCGGTCACCTGCGGTCGATTCAGGTCTATGTCGTGGGCGAGGCGCGGCGGCCCGGCGCCTACACGGTCAGTTCCCTCAGCACCGTGCTGAACGCGCTGTTTGCCTCCGGTGGACCCAGCGCCCAGGGCTCGTTGCGGCGCATTCAGATTCGCCGGGCCGGTCAGATCCTGCCGGACTTCGATCTATACGATCTGGTCCTGCGCGGCGATAAGTCCAGAGACGTCCGCCTGCAATCGGGCGACACCCTCTTCATTCCCCCAGTCGGTCCGCAGGCGGCGCTTGCCGGCAGCGTGCGGCACCCAGCCATCTACGAGTTGCAGGATAAAAGTACGATCGAGGATCTGCTGACCCTCGCCGGCGGCTTTTCAGCGGTAGGCGCGGCCAGCCAGCTCCGCCTGGAGCGCATTGAGGACAACCATACGCGGCAGGCGATGACGATCGCCCTCAATTCCGTCGGCCGGGACACCCTTTTGCACGACGGCGATGTCCTCTATACCGAGCACATCTCCGCCGCCTATGAGCAGTCGGTGACCATACGCGGCAACCTCGCCAACCCCGGCCGCTTTGCCTGGCATGGGGGCATGCGGCTCAGCGAAATCATCCCTGACCGTAAATCGCTGCTCACCAACGATTACTGGCGTCAGCGCAACCGGCTCGGCGTCCCCGTGCCGTTGTTCGAGCCCCTCAGCCCAGCCGACCGCAATCCCTTTCCCGACGGAGCCAACACCGCCAACCGCAACAGTGCGGGCCTCAACGGCTATGGGGAGCAGAACCTCGGCTACAACGCATACAACCCCAACCAGAACCAGCCCGGCAACGACTTCAGCCGCAACGACCTGCAGGACAACCAGAGCAATGCGGCCTCGCTGGCCGTGCTGGGCACGTCCGCAGCCGCGGCCGAGGCTGCCGCCGCACAGGGACTGTTTTCGTCATCGTCCTCCCCTACCGCCAATGACGGCACCCGCAACGGGAACGGAAACGGGAGTGGAAATGGAAATTATGGAAACGTCGGCGCCTCCGCAACGCCGCTGCCGCTTTCACCGGCAACGCCGGGCACCAACGGCCAGATCCGCCCCAAGAATCAGATCATGATTCCCGCGCCGGAGATCGACTGGTCCTACGCCGTGGTCGAGCGGCTCGATCCCACGACCCTCAAGAGCACCCTGGTGCCCTTCAATCTCGGCAAGCTGATTGAGGACCACGATGCGAGCCAAGACCTACTTCTGCAACCCGGCGATATCGTCACGATCCTTTCGCAGAACGACATCGGCGTACCCATCGACGCGCAGACCAAATACGTGCGTCTGGAGGGCGAGTTTGCCTCCTCGGGCGTGTACAGCGTCGCCCCCGGCGAGACCCTGGATCAGTTGATTGCACGCGCCGGCGGCTTCACGCCCAAAGCCTACCTGTTCGGCAGCAGCTTTACACGTGAGTCCGCGCGGATCTTCCAGCAGCAGCGTCTGGATGAGTACATCTCCGGGCTTTCCACCGATCTGGAACGCGAAACGGCTGTGCGCGCCGCCTCGTCCGCGACCGGCATTCTCGATCCCAACTCTCTGAACGAGCAGCGCACCCTGGTGGCGCAGCTGCGGGCCCTGAAGGCCACCGGTCGCGTGGTGCTGGAGTTCCAGCCGGAGAGCGGCGGCCTAGCCAGCGTGCCCAGAATCCCGCTTGAAAACGGCGATGTCTTTCGCGTTCCCTCGCGTCCCAATACGGTCAGCGTGGTCGGCGCGGTCTATGGCCAGAACGTCTACCTCTATAACCCGCAGCGCAGGCTTGACGACTACCTCGCCCTGGCCGGCGAGCCCAACCGTGTCGCCGAC
>CAXTBJ010000024.1:0-47481 GCA_964242585.1 uncultured Bryocella sp. | reverse complement strand
GGCGGGTGCGGCGTTCTCCGCGGGTGCCGCACCCGTGGCGGCCGGAGCCGGTGCCGGGGCCGCCGGCGGGGCGGGGGGCTGCCAGTACGCGAGCTTCAGGTAGACCGGCGTGATCTCGAACGGCAGTTTGTCGCGCGAGCTCAGGACCGGGGCGTAAGCCGCGTGCAGCTGAATCACCTTATCCGTCCAGGGATCGAAGCGGAGCAGTTGAGACAGGGGCATGGCCGCCTGTTGGGCAAGATCCGTGTTGTTCAGCTTCGGACTCTTGGTCAGCAGGGCCTGAAGCCAGAAGGTGCCGTCGAGTTTGGTCAGACCGTCGCCGATCTGGGGTTCGGTGAGCGCTTTCAGGCCTTTTTCGCGAGCCTGGAGCTGCTGCAGGTACAGGCCGAAGTATTTTTGCCCGTCGGACAGATCCGCAACATCGAGCAGTTCGATCGCCTTTTTAGCCGCCGCCACGTTTTCCTCATCAGTGTGGTGCATGGGGATGCGCTGGAAGGCCGACTCCTGCGGGAACATTAGGTGGTCGTTGAAGGCGTATTTGGTATCGATGTGATGACCCAGCAGGATGTGTGCGATCTGGAAGGCGAGTACAGCGTTCAGGTCGCCCTGCTGCTCGGCCTGCTTGCCATCGGCCGAGGGAACGGCGGTGGTGTCCAACAGACTCTTCGAGATCAGGATGGTGTTGCCGACGGAGAGGGTTTCAAGCGGCTCCGTGAGCAGCGTACGCACCTTGAGGGGGCGGTCGGTGGCGATCTTGTTATAGGCCAGGATGTTGTTGGCCAGCAGCTCGAGGGTTTGGTCGAATTCACTGGGGGCATCGATCAGGCCTGCCTGGTAGAGCCGCTCGATGACGTTGTCTTCGGCCTGCTGCACCCACTCGCGCTGTGCCTGCAGGGGGCTCACGTCGGGGGCGTTCTGCGAGGCGTCGTTGGCGCCTTCCACCTCAAGCGTGGCCTGGTCGGCGTCTTTGGGTGGAACCTTGAGCGAGTAACCCCAGATGTAATTCACCGCCTTGAACTTCAGCGAGTGGCTCGGGCTCTTGGGATCGGTCTCCTCGATGTAGACCGAGGTGGGCAGCCAGAGGCCTTCCTGTACGTTGGTGCGCCAGGAGTCGAAATGGTAGAACTCGGCGATATCCTTCTCGGTGCCGGCGAAGTCGCCGTTGAAGCGCACGATATTGCCGTTATTGCGCTCGATCCAGACACGGCCGGCAAAGCGGCCTGTCGCCCCCTGTTTGATGGGCGCCACATCGAAGACGACCGTCGGGATGGTTCCGAGAAAGTCGTTACGCACAAAGGAAAACTCATAGGTCTGGCGGTTGAAGCTGTTGCTGTCCACCAGCAGCATCTGCACAAAACCCGCCTCGTGGTAGGTGAGGTGCAGGGAACTCGACAGCCCCGAGATATAGCCCAGCGAGTGCTTGAGCACCCCGCTGACCTTACCCTGCTTCGGATCGGACGCCGGCGTGCCGCCCGCGTAGCTGGTGTCGCTGATGATATGCCCGAAGTTCACACGGCCCAGGAAGTGCACATCGGACTCAGGGGTCTGACCCATCACCTTGTCTGCGCGCATGTTCTGCAGATAGGTTTCAACGATGGGGGTGCGCTCCTTCAGCGTCTTGATGATCGCCGTTTCCCGCACGATGGATTTATCGATCAGGGCGTTTTGGGCGGCGTTGGGCTTGCGATAGTCGACGAAGTTGCTATCCGCCTTCTTCTTGCCGAGCGGAAACGCCATCGCGGGCAGCGTCGGAGCGGCTAGAAGGGCGAGTGTCACAGCGGCGGTGAGCTTCGTCCGGTTGATGGTGGTCATGATGCTCCTTATGGGGCGTGCGACTCGGGGCTGAACTGCTTGTGTCTCGGGTTGGGAACGACCGGCTGAGGGGTGCTCGGGGCAGGCGATCATCCCATTAACTCATCTGGAAGCGGACGTTGACCACGCCCTCCCAGGGCACAGGATTTCCGGTGGCATCGATGGCGGGCTTGAAGCGGGTGCCCAGAGCGGCCTGGCGGGCGGCTTCGTCCAGGCCGTGACCCAGACCGTGCTCGATGGCGAGGACCTCCACGGCACCGGCGGCGGTGACCCGGATACGAACCGCGACGCTGCCTTCGAGGTGCATGGACTTGGCCTCCTCGCTGTAGACGGGCTCAGGCTTATACACCACGGTCGGGGTAACCTTGGCGACGGTGGCCTGCACCCTTGGCTGCTGCATCGTGGGCTGTACCGGAGCGCTGCCCATTGCCACACGCTGAATGGCCGAGCTTTTGGGGCCGTTGCAACCGATGCAGCCATTGGACATACCGGCGACCGGGCGAACCGCGGTGGCGTTCAGGTTCTGTCCGCCGGGCGAGCCGGAACCCATGCTCATGTTGACCGAGCGCGGCCCGCCGCCCGTGTTGGAGCCGGGCATACCCGGCATGCCGGCGACACCCATGTTGACGTTCGCCACGGCGGGACCGGTCGTGGGCTTGAGCGGGTTGTCCGGCGAGCCGAGACGGACCGCACTGGGGTGCACATCATTGTTGGGCACATGCGCGGCGGAGGCCAGCAGGTTCACAGGCTTCGGGGCAGGGGGCGCGGGCTGCAGCTTCGGCGGCGGCATCACCGGCTTGGGCACGGGCGGCGCCGGTGTGGGCGGCGGTGGGACGGGCGGCGGCGGGACCGGGGGCGTCGGCACCGGCGGCGGTGGGACCGGCGGCAGCTTCGGCGGCGGTGGGGGCGGCGGCGGCGGGGGCAGCTTAGGCTTGGGCGGCGGCGGCGGTTCCGGCGCGGCGGCGTGAATCGGGTCAATCAGCTCCGCGTGCTTTACCTTCGGCTTGACCACTGCGTTTTTGACTAAAAACAGGAGCGCCAGGGCGATCAGAACATTGACGGTGATCGAGGTGATCGTGGCGCTTTTGCTGCGCGCGCCGTCGTTGAGGACACCAAAGTCTCGGAACTGCACATCGGCTGACTTCGGTTCGGGGGTGGTGGGGGGCTTGGTCATCTCGGGTCAAACCTCGGGGAATATGTTGGGCGCCGGGAAGGCGGGTTACCGGAGAGAGTTACCAGAAACATAACAAATCTCTGGGGAATACCGGGTTGCGCAGAGCGTTCCTGGCGCATAGGCGAGTTTGGGTGCACGCGCGAAGGCAGACTTCAGCAGACGTGCGTTGGCGAACCTGTAAGGCGGGCTGGAGAGAAACGGGCGCGGCGGGTACGGGAAACCAACCGCGGCGAGAGATACCATGGCGCGAGACCGAAGGGCAAACCGGCGGGTAATGAGGACCGCGCGCCGGCACAGGCCTGAAAGCAACAGATCGAACCGATGGAGAAGGAGCCCAACCCCATGTACGCTGCCGTTGCCCCTGCTGCCCCGTCCGCTATTCAGGACATGTTTTCCCTTTCTGTTCCGGTGCTGGAGAAGATTCTGCGCCCGTGGGTTGTGTATCTCTGCCTGGTGCTGTTTTTGCGCCTGTTCGGCAAACGGGAGCTCGCGCAGTTGAATCCGTTCGATCTCGTGGTGTTGCTCAGCCTGGCGAACACGGTGCAGAACGCGATCATTGGGGACGACAACACCGTGACGGGCGGTCTGATCGGCGCATTTTCGCTGCTGACGATCAATTGGCTGCTGAACCGCGTGCTGTACAGTGCGCCCAAGCTGAATGCCGCCCTGCAGGGCCCCTCGGCCGTGTTGATCCGCAACGGCGCGGTGAATCAAGCGGCGATGCTTGCTGAACGGCTGAGCGCGGAGGAGTTGATCAGCGTTTTGAATCGCAATGGTTTCAGCACCCCTGGAGAGGTGGAGATCTGTATGCTGGAGCCGAACGGCAGCTTCTACGTCAAGGGCAAGTCCCCCGCGGCGGACGAGTTGCAGCGGCTGGAGGTGCTGCAGGCGCTGCGGGAGTTGACGGCCGAGGTCCGCGCCCTGCGCTAGAGCGGTTGCCCGCGCGGAAACAGATGCAAGTCCGCTCCGGTGAACGCGCTCGGCGGATTGCCGTGGAATTTCGGGTTGGGCTGGACGCGTCATGCGAACGGTTTCAGTCTCCTGCAGCGGCGCACGGTGAGGCGGGCGCGGGTTGCCAGCACCTGTGCGATTGGACGGGAAAAGCTGCCCCGAGGTTCGCATCAGGCCGTTGGCGTAGTTGAAGTGTCGCGGAAGGGACGGCTGCGGACCATAGCACTTCCGCACCAAGGGCCTCTTGATCAGACGGGGCGGTAACGTAACCCTTTTCGGGGAGCACGGTCCGGTTTGCCCACCGGCTCCTCCGTGGCTTACCTTCGAGGGGTCGGGGCGGCCACGGGCGCGTCCTTAGGAGATATAAAGCCCCCATGGCTGCCCACCAGAGAGACGCGCAAGCCCCCGTCGCGACAAGTCCGCAGAGCGACGTGTTCCACTCCTCACTGCGGGAACACCGCGTCTTTCCGCCGCCGGAGAGCTTCCAGGCCCGTGCCTGGATCGGCAGCGAGGCGGAGTACGAGCGCCTGTATCGCTGGAGCGTGGACGATCCGCAGGGCTTTTGGGGCCACCACGCGAAGGAACTCGACTGGTTCAGGGAGCCGACTTCCATCCTTGAGGGCCGAGGCGCAGAAGCGCGCTGGTTTGCGGATGGCCAGCTGAATCTGGCGCACAACTGCGTGGACCGGCACGCGCTGGGCGCACGGCGAAACAAGGCGGCGCTGGTCTGGGAGGGTGAGCCGGGTGAGGTGCGGACGCTTACCTATGCGGAGCTGCACGGTCACGTCCAGCGCTTTGCGAATGCCCTGAAAAATGCCGGCGTGCGCAAGGGCGATCGGGTGGCTGTGTACATGGGCATGGCCCCGGAGCTGGCGATCACGCTGCTGGCCTGCGCGCGCATCGGGGCGGTGCACTCGGTGATCTTCGGCGGATTTGCGGCCCAGGCGATCGCCGACCGCGTGCTGGATGCCGATTGCCGCGTGGTCGTGACCCAGGATGTCAGCTATCGCCGCGGCCAGCCGATTGAGCTGAAGAGCATCGTCGATGAGGCGCTGGCGCGCTGCCCGGAGGTGCGATCCGTGCTTGTGTTTCAACGCGATCCCGCGCATGAGGTCGCCATGAAGGCCGGCCGCGACGTGTGGTGGCATGAGGCAATGGCCAACGCCGCCGCCGCCTGCCCCGCCGAGCCGATGGACGCCGAAGCTCCGCTCTTCATTCTCTACACCAGCGGAACCACCGGCAAACCCAAGGGACTGGTGCACACGACGGGCGGCTACGCGGTGGGTACCTATCTGACCGCGAAGTTCAACTTCGATCTCCATGAGGACGATGTGTACTTCTGCACGGCCGACATCGGCTGGATCACGGGCCACAGCTATGTGGTGTACGGTCCGTTGGCGAACGGCGCGACCGTGCTGCTGTATGAGGGCGCACCCAACTGGCCCGAGCCGGACCGCTTTTGGAAGCTGATCGACGATCACAGGGCAACCGTCTTCTATACGGCACCGACGGCCATTCGCGCGTTCATCAAGTGGGGTACGGATTGGGTCCACAGGCATTCGCTGGCGTCGCTGCGGCTGCTGGGCACGGTGGGCGAGCCGATCAACCCCGAGGCCTGGATGTGGTATCACCGCGAGATCGGCAAGGAGCGCTGCCCGATTGTGGACACCTGGTGGCAGACCGAGACCGGCGCCCACATGATCGCGCCAGTTCCCGGCGCGGTGCCGACCAAGCCCGGTTCCGCCACCAAGCCATGCTTCGGCATCGTGCCGCAGATTGTCGGCAAGACGGGTGAGCCGGTGGAGGCCGGCCAGGGCGGTCTGCTGGTCATCCGTCAACCCTGGCCCTCCATGGCGCGCACCATCTGGGGCGACCACGGGCGCTTTGTGCAGACCTATTTTTCCGAGGTCCCTGGGGTGTACTTCACCGGTGACGGCGCGCGCTGCGACGAGGACGGCTACTTCTGGCTAATGGGGCGCGTGGACGATGTCATCAACGTGAGTGGCCACCGGCTGGGTACGGCGGAGATCGAATCGGCGCTGGTGGCGCATCCCAAGGTGGCCGAGGCGGCGGTCGTGGGGCGGCCGTGTGAGCTGAAGGGTCAGGCCATCGCGGCGTTTGTGAGCCTGGGAGGCGACCACGAGCCGAGTGAGGCGCTGAAAACCGAGCTGCGTCAATGGATTGCCAAAGAGATCGGCGGGCTGGCGAGGCCTGACGAGATCCGCTTCACACCCACCCTGCCCAAAACCCGCTCCGGCAAGATCATGCGCCGGCTGCTGCGCGAGCTGGCCACCACGGGCGACATCAAAGGCGATGTGACGACGCTGGAGGATTTCAGCATGATCGCCAGGCTGCGGGAGGGGGAGGAGTAGGCGAAGTTGTGCGGAATACGGCCAGCCGTGCAGAATTGAGGCACAACTTTCATCGAATCCGAAGGGTTCTGGAACCTGAGGATGAAAATCGGCGTCCCATTGATAAACTGAGGGGCTGACACCCCCGTACGCCGCAGGCGGCTCGCGGAGGTACGTCCTTGGGTTTCCAAGATGACTGAGCTGAATGAGTTGAACGAGCTGTTAAGCAGCATTAAATCGCCGACGGATGTGAAACGGCTCAGTCTCCCTGAGTTGGAGCTGCTGGCCGAGGAGATCCGCGCACGCCTGATTCGCGGCGTGGCCAAGACAGGCGGCCACATCGGGCCGAATCTGGGCGTGGTGGAGCTCACGCTCGCCATGCACTATGTGTTCGATACGCCGCGCGACAGCTTCGTCTTCGATGTCAGCCACCAAAGCTACGTGCACAAGCTGCTCACCGGCCGCGAGGAGCGGTTCGACACCATTCGGCAGCCCGGCGGCTTGAACGGCTTCATGCTGCGGACCGAAAGCGAGCACGACAGCTTCGGCGCGGGCCATGCGGGTACGGCCCTGAGCGCGGCGCTGGGCATGGCCGTCGCGCGCGATATGAGCGGCAGCGATGAAAATGTCGTCGTTCTGGCCGGCGATGCGGCCTTCACCAACGGCATCAGCTTTGAAGCCCTAAATAATATCGCCTCGCAGACCAAACGGCTGATCATCATCCTGAACGACAACGAGTGGTCGATCGACAAGAATGTCGGCGCGATTGCCGAATACTTCCACAAGATCGCCACCAACCCGACCTATGTCAGCGTTCATGAGCGCGTGAGCGGGCTGTTGGAGAAGTTCGGCGGCAAGGCCGCGCGGCACATCGCGCGCAAGGCCGAGGAGGCCGCCAAGGGCATCGTCGGACGCGGCATGATCTTTGAGGAGTTCGGGCTCAGCTATTATGGCCCGGTCGACGGGCACAATCTGTCTCTGCTGATCGAAACCTTGAAATTTCTAAAAACCCAGAACCGCCCCGTGGTGTTGCATGCGCTGACACAGAAGGGCCGCGGCTTTGGGCCGGCGCTTGAAAAGCAGAAAAAATTCCATGGTTTGGGACCGTATGACCCGGAGACCGGCGAGACCAAGCCCTCAGGCCAGAAGACCTATTCGGAGATCTTTGCGGAGTCGTTGACACGGCTGGCGAACAACGACCGCAAGGTGGTCGCCGTCACGGCCGCGATGCCGAACGGTACGGCGCTCGACCTGTTCCGCCCGCATCACCCGGACCGCTACTTCGATGTGGGTATCGCGGAGGAGCACGCTGTGCTGTTCGCCGCCGGTATGGCGACCAAGGGATACCGTCCGTTCTGTGCCATTTATTCGACCTTTTTACAGCGCGCGTTCGACCAGGTGGTGCACGATGTGGCCCTGCAGAACCTGCCGGTGGTCTTCTGCATGGACCGAGGCGGTCTGAGCGGCGACGACGGCCCCACGCACCATGGGCTGTTCGATATCAGCTACCTGCGCGGGGTTCCCGGCCTGATCCACATGGACCCCAAGGACGAGGACGAGCTGCAGGACATGATGTACACCGCGTTGAAGCATGGTGGCCCAAGCGCGATCCGTTACCCACGCGGTACAGGCCCCGGCACCCCGCTCAAGGGGCAGCCCAGGGCTTTGGCGATCGGGCGCGCCGAGATTCTGCGAGACGGCTCGGATGTGGCGATCTTTTCGCTCGGCGCGATGCTGCCCGAGGCGGAAAAGCTCGCCCGCGAGTTGGAGGCCGAGGGCCAAAGCGTGGCCGTGATCAACGCCCGCTTCGCCAAGCCTGTAGACGCCGCGTGCATCGCCGCATATGCGCGCCGGTGCGAGCTGCTGGTGACCATGGAAGACCATGTGCTCGCCGGCGGCTTCGGCTCGGCGGTGCTCGAAGCGCTGAATGAAGCGGAGTTGACCACGCCCCTTGTGCGCGTGGGCTGGCCGGATCAGTTCATCGAGCACGGCAGGGCGGAGGATCTGCGGGTGAAGTACGGTCTTACCGCCGCGGCCGCGCTGGAGCGTGTGCGCCCCCTGCTGCGCAAACCCGTCGTCGCTTGACCGGTCACTCGGAGGCCTAGGTCTGCACGGGCAGGGGTGCCGGGATGAGATCGCGACCTGAGCCCCGTCCGGGCAAGGCCGGCAGGCCGCGTCGCACGTTGAAGCCCATGGGCGCGGCTTGAAAGCCCGCGTCAAGCAGGGCGCGCGCCATCGGGTGCTCGGCTACCGGAACCCCGTTGATGGTGGTAATCAGCATGCCGGTGCGGCCACGGTCCGCGGCGTTTGGGCTGCCTTCGGCCTCGGTGCGCTGCACGGTCTGCACGAGGAACTCGGCTAGGGCGCGCATGTTGCCGGAGCGGGCCGGTTCTTCTTCGGGGAGCAGAACCTGGAGGTTCGGGTTGCCGCGGCGCAGGTAGGCCGTGAGGGTGCCGTCGAGCAGGATTACGCGGGCGCCCACCGTGCGCGTCAGGCTGGAGGCGGTGTCGCTGCCGAGCTCGACCGGGGGTACAGGCCAGCGCAGCAGCGTTCCGTAGGGATTGGCGGGGTCCGTGGCGGCGAGCAGTACCGCCTCGCGGCCCTCTTCCGCGTAGCTGGCGCCGGCGGCATTGCGCTCGCCGGGGCGGAGGGAGCGCAGGAGATCGACGGCTGCGGGCTGCGCGAACTGTGTGGCGCCGAGATCCGCGGCAAAGTAGCCTCTGCGGACGCGGCCGGACTCCTCTAACGCTTTCAGAACGTCATAGATGGCGGAAAAGCCGCCGGGCAGGTTTTCGGCGTGGGCAGTTTCGCGGAAGACCACGCCGTAACGGGTGAGCAGCTGCTGTGCGACGGCATGCGACCACTCGGTTTGGCGGGCACTGAGGGCGGCCTGGAACGCTGTCGATCCCTGCTTTGGCGACGAGGAGACTGTCGTCGAAGACGCGGCACCCAGATCGCGGAGTTCGGGGCCAAAGGCGGGCTCATTCAGACTCCAGCGGCCTTGCACCGTGGGTGGGGTCGTACGGCGGGAGCGAAAGCCTTGCTGGTTGTGCACGCGGCGTGTAGGTTTGCCGTTGCTGCGGGCGTTCGTGGAGCCGGAGCGGTCGGTGTAGGCGCGCAGGCAATGGAGGGCGTCGTTGGTGAGCAGACCGCGCCAGACAAGCGACCAGAGAGCGTCGATGGTTTCGCCGGGATAGCCGCCGCCCAAGCTATCGTGCAGGGGCTGGAAGAAGCTCGCGCCGGAGCGGCGGAGGTAGGCGAGGATGGCCTGTTCGCGCTCCGATAGCGCATTTTGTTCCATTTCGGGAGACTTGTGGACAGCCTGTAACGAGCGTCCCAAAAGGGGAATGGAATTCGTTGTCTCTTCGCTAATTTTTGTTGCGGCGAGTGCCTTTATGTTGGCATGCTGCAGTTGAGGAGGCAGAACGCGGTCGGGAGGCCAGAGAAGAGGGAGCTTTTCGGCAAGGTAGAGAGCGATGCGGCCGTCACGTTCGCCGAGCGGTTCGAGACCGACCCAGTTGACCTCACCGGCAGCGATCAGGGTATCGAGGTCGGCGGCCCGGTAACCCGCGAGACGCGCAGGGAGGATCTCGGTTTCAAGAATGGAGGCAGGAAGTGGGGCGCCTTGAAGGTTTTCTACGATGTCCAGAAGCGCATCGAGGCCGCGGCGGGGTTGGACCACCCCCTGCCAGCGGGTGAATAGACGGGCGAGGGTGGCCTGGGTGACGGGCTCGACTTCCTTACGGAGGCGAGCGAGGGATTTGCGGCGAATGGTGCGGAGAACCTCTGCGTCAATCCACTCGCGGTTGGTGCCGCCGGGCAGGAAGGCCCCTTCGATGACGCGGCCGGTGCCGACGAGTCGCTGCAGTACGGACTCGACGGTGGGTGCGGGCAGGCTGTACCGACGGGCCAGTTCAGGGGTGGTAAAAGGCCCATGCGTGCGCGCATAGCGGCGGACGATGTCGGTGAGGGCGTCGGGTGCGGGTTCGAGAAAGGCGGTGGGCAGGCCCGGCGGCAGCGGAACACCCAGGGCATCGCGGACGCGGGCGACATCTTCGACGGCGAGGATGCGTTTCTCACCGGCAATGCGAAGTTCGAGGGCACGGCGGGCGCGGATGAGGCGTTCAAGTGTGTTGTCGAGGTCGAGGCCGGTGGTGCGCTGGGTTAGTTCGGCGCGGGTCAGGTCGCCGAGGCGGAGCAGGAGGTCATGGACGCTATCGAGAGAGCGGGCGCGATAGGTGTCGGCCAGGGACTGCAGTTGTTCTTCGGTCTCTTCGATCGCATGGATGTCGAGGAGCTCGCGGAGGTCGGCATCGCCTAGAAGTTCGCGGAGCTGGTCCTGGTCGATGGAGAGCGCCTGCGCGCGGCGCTCGGCGAGGGGGGCATCGCCGTCATAGATGTAATTGGCGACGTAGCTGAAGAGGAGAGCCCCGGCAAAGGGAGACGGGGTGCGGGAGTCGACGACGTGGGTGCGGATTTGACGGTTGCCAATGGCACGCAGGGTTTCAGCCAGCGCTGGCATGTCGAAGACGTCGCGCAGGCACTCGCGGTAGGCCTCCAAGAGGATGGGGAAGCTGGCATAGCGGGAGGCGACGGAGAGGAGATCGTAGGCGCGTTTACGCTGCTGCCAGAGCGGGGTGCGGCCGTCGGCGCGACGGCGTGGCAGCAGCAGGGCGCGGCTGGCGGCTTCGCGAAATTTGGCGGCGAAAAGGGCCGTCGCGCCGAGTTGGGATTGGACGAGTTCGGCGGCTTCGGCCGGTTCGAGAAGGAGGAGTTCGGCATCGGGCGGCTGATCGGTTTCGGGAAAGCGGAGGACGAAACCGTCTTCGCTCCACATGGTTTCGACATCGAGGCCGGCGGCTTTGATCTTTGCCGTGACGGCCATGGCCCAGGGGGCGTGGACGCGGGAGCCGAAGGGGGTGAGGCAGCAGACGCGCCAGTCGCCGAGTTCGTCGCGGACGCGCTCGATGACGATTGTGCGGTCGTCAGGAACCTGATCCGTGGCGAGGGCCTGGTCGGTGAGGTAGCGGAGGACGTTTTCCGCGGCTTTTTCGTCGAGATCATGCTCGCGCGTGAGTCTGGTGATGGCGACAGACCGAGGCATATCGCGCAGTTCGCGGACGAGCTGGCCGATGCGGCGGCCGAACTCAATGGGGCGGCCGGCCTGATCGCCGTGCCAGAAGGGCATTTTGCCGGGCTCACCGGGAGCTGGAGTGACTAAGACCTTGTCCTGGGTGATCTCGTCGATGCGCCAGGTGGAGGCGCCGAGGATGAAGGTATCGCCGGTGCGGGCCTCGAAGACCATCTCTTCGTCGAGTTCGCCGACGCGGAGCGGTTTGTTGGCTGAGCCTGAGAGGAAGACGCCATAGGTACCGCGGTCGGGAATGGTGCCGCCGTTGAGGATGGCGAGGCGTTTTGCGCCGCCGCGCGGGGTGATGCGATTGGTTTGGCGATCCCAGGTGACGCGGGGGCGGAGCTCGGCGAACTCGTCGGAGGGGTAGCGGCCGGCAAGCATGTCGAGTACGCCGTCGAAGACGGCGGTCGAGAGACCCGCGAAGGAGGCGGAGGAACGAACGAGATGGAGGAGCGCGCCATAGGAGATCCCGGGTGCCTCGTCCTCTTCGATCTCAGCCTCGTAACCGGCGGAGATGCCGTCGCGGCGTTTGGATTTGACGGTTTTCTTCTTGCGCTGGAGGCGGGCTTCGACTTCGGCGAGGGGGACTGGGGGTTGGGCGACGATGGCGACAATTTGTTGGGCGAGGATGTCGAGCGGATTGCGGAGAAAACGGGTGTGTTCGACGTGGCCCTCGTGCATCGCCTGGGTTACAGCGGCGCAGGCGACCAGATCGGCACGGTATTTGGGAAAGATGATGCCGTTCGAAGGGGCGCCGACCTGATGCCCGGCGCGGCCGATGCGTTGCAGACCGCTGGCGACCGACGGAGGGGCCTCGATCTGGATGACAAGATCGACGGCACCCATGTCGATGCCGAGTTCGAGGGAGGAGGTGCAGACGAGCGCCTTAAGACGGCCGGCTTTGAGAAGTTCTTCAATCTCGCTTCGCTGCGCCGCTGCCAACGAGCCGTGGTGGGCGCGGGCGACCGACTCCTGCGCAAGCTCGTTGAGGGCTCCGGCAAGCCGCTCGGCGACGCGACGGGCGTTCACGAAGATGAGGGTGGAGGTGCGCTCGCGAATGATTTCAAGCAGGCGCGGGTGAATGGATTGCCAGATGCTGGTGCGCTTGGGGCCTTGCGAGGCGGGGCCGCTGGGCAGGTCGTCGATCTGGCCGAGCTTGGCCATGTCTTCGACGGGAACCTCGACGCGGAGGTCGAGGCGTTTACGGGCGCCGGCGTTGATGATGGTGACGGGGCGGAAGCGCGGGCCGAGGGAGGTCTGTTCGGTCTCGGCGGCCTCGGCGGAGGTGTAGTCCTCGGTCATCGCGGCGGTCAGGCCGGTGGTGCTGATGATGGCCTCGGCCGTGCGATCGTCCGGCGCGGCTTTGGAGCTGGATTCGAGGCTTGCCTTTGCGAGATTGCGCTTTGAGGTACTCGCTTGCGCCTTCAGCGGCGGCAGGGAGGGTGACTGTGGATCGGCGCCGCCGAGGAAGCGGGCTACCTCTTCGAGTGGGCGCTGGGTGGCGCTGAGGCCGATGCGCTGCAAGGGCCGGCCGCACAGGGCCTCGAGGCGTTCGAGTGAGAGGGCCATGTGGGCACCGCGTTTGGTGGGAACAAGCGCGTGGATTTCGTCGATGATAACGGTTTCGACCGAGCGGAGGGCCTCGCCGGCGTCGGAGGTGAGCAGCAGGTAAAGAGATTCGGGGGTGGTGATGAGGATCTCGCCGGGGTGGCGTTTGAAGCGGGCGCGTTCCTTCTGCGGGGTGTCGCCGGTGCGGACGCTGATTTCGGGGATGTGGACCGGAACACCCTCGCGCTGCGCCATGTTGGCGATGCCCTGCAGGGGGGAGCGCAGATTGCGCTCGACGTCGACGGCGAGCGCTTTCAGCGGCGAAAGATAAAGAACGCGGCAGCCGGGTTGGGCGTCATAGGCGGGCGGACGCTGCAGCATGAGTTTGTCGAGGCACCAGAGAAAGGCGGTGAGGGTTTTGCCGGTGCCGGTGGGTGCGAGGATGAGTGTGGATTCGCCGCGCGCGATGGCGGGCCACCCCTCGCGCTGGGGTGGAGTAGCGCCTTCAAAGACAGCGCGGAACCAGTCGGCAGTGACCGGGTGGAAGAGCTCCAGAGCATCTGCCGTCGAGGCGGGTGCAGCCTCATCCAGTCTCGGTGGGGAGGCAGATCTCTTCGGAGTCTTGTGTTTCGTCGCTGTGGTAAGCGCAGCCATCAAGCTCCATGCTACCGCCAACGGCATACGGGATCGTGATGAGTAACGGAACGTCAGCTGTGCGGCTACAAAACTTATTGACTCTGGATGATGACAATGTGTAAGTCTTAACTTATACCTGTATGCTCCGAAACTTGTTCAATTCTGAACGGGTTGTGGGTAGACCCAAAGTCTGAGTCGATAAGTGACAATCACAGTTGGTTCCCTGTAGGCTGGCGGCACGAGGGCGCGCAAGAAGGAAGCACCGATGGATAGTCCAAATCATCAGAAGGTATGCCGCTTCAAGATCGGCCACCATGCGACTGTACTTTTGTGCGTTGTGAGATGCATGGATTAGGACCATTGTTCAGTCCGCGCGGCTGCACGAACATCCAGTTCAGTGAAGAGACGGTCCCGATAGGATCGGGGGCCTGTTATAGGACTGAGATGAGCCGCTCTTGTCGCCGTGCACCGAAGTGACTAGGCTAAGTGAGTTGCCATGTCCCTTTCCCCTCGAGATGAGTCACTGTACCCCGCCGCTTTAGACCAAGCTGAGCGTAACCGTCTTCGGGCGAGCGCGGAGGCTGTCGCGGAAACGTCTTATTCGCCCTACAGTAAGTTCCGGGTGGGGGCTGCTTTATTGTTGGAGTCGGGTGAGGTGGTGACGGGAACGAATGTGGAGAACTGCTCGTACCGGTTGACCTCCTGTGCGGAGCAGGGTGCCATCGCGCGGGCGGTCGCGGAGTTTGGGCCGGAAATCCGGTTGCGGGCGGTGGCGGTGGCGAACCTGAATGACGCGGCCTCCATGCCGTGCGGGGCGTGCCGTCAGACGTTGGCGGAGTTTGGCGGCGATGACGTGATCGTGCTGTATCCCGGGGAGCGCGGCGAGCCGAGGGAGACCACCCTGGGGGCGTTATTGCCCTATGCGTTTCGATTGAAGCTGCCGGGCTAGGGCAGATTCCTCCGGCTACCCGCAGCCGAATTGCGGATACCCGAGAGGGAGGAATACAAAGAGAATTTTGAGCACTGAGCTCGACGCGTCGTCCAGGCCAGGTCTCCTGCAGGTCTTGGGCCGCTCGGAAAGTGGGTTGTCGCCCCTGCAAGCTGCGCTTACACTCGTCGCACGGGGATGCGATGGCACGGGTAACGGGAGTGGATGGTGTCTTTTTGCGATCGGGGGACCCTGCGCGGCCGGCGAAATGGTATGCCGAACACCTCCGGATCGCGGTGGGCCCGGAACATGCCGCTTTCCTGCCCTGGAGCGATAAGGGAACAGCCGGAGGCGGCATGACGGTGTGGTCGGTGTTTCCACAGGATACGGAGTAGTTTTATGCCGGAACTGACCCATCCGCTCGATATTTTGATCAAAAAGCGCGATGGCCGTGAGCTTTCCCGTGACGAGATCGAGGCTTTCCTGCGCGCGGTGGTGCTGAGCGGCGAGGCCCGGGGCACCGGGGCCTCCTTACCCGTGGAGGCCTGTGTTTCGGATGCACAGATTGCGAGCTTCTTGATGGCTGTGTACCAGCGCGGGCTGTCGGGGCGGGAGTTGGCGGACCTGACCCAAACCATGCGGCTTTCAGGGGAGGTGTTCGACGCCTCGGGCCTCGGTGGCTTCACGGTGGATAAGCACTCGACGGGAGGGGTGGGCGATAAAACATCGTTGCTGATTGCGCCGATTGTGGCGGCGGCTGGATTGCCCTCAGGCGTGATGGGCGATCCAGACCCCGCCCTTTCCGATGAGGCCGGAAACGGGGTGCCCGGTTCCCCGGCCGCCATCTTTGTTCCGATGATTTCAGGGCGCGGTTTGGGGCATACGGGTGGAACGTTGGATAAGCTGGAGACCATTCCCGGCTTCGATACGCAGCTCTCGATGGCGCGCATGGGCGAGGTGCTGCGTGCGTGCGGCGCGGTGATGATGGGGCAGACGCCGCGGCTGGTGCCTGCCGACCGCATTCTTTATGCTTTGCGCGACCATACGGGCACGGTGGAGTCGCCGGAGCTGATTACGGCCAGCATTATGAGCAAAAAGCTGGCGGAGGATCTGCGCGGGCTGGTGCTGGATGTGAAGGTCGGCTCGGGGGCGTTTATGCCGACGTATGCGGCTTCCAAGCACCTGGCGGAGTTGATGGTGACCACCGGCGAACGTGCGGGAACGCGGACCGTGGCGCTGCTGACCGCCATGGATGAGCCGCTGGGGCGCTTTGCCGGCAACTGGGTAGAGGTCTGGGAGTGTGTCGACGTCCTGCGCGGCGTGCGGCACCCGATGTCGGCGGATTTGATCGAGCTTTCCTGCGTGCTGGCGGGGTGGATGCTGTTTCTCGCCGGGGCAAGCGGAACGCCGGAGGCCGGGGCCGCGCTGGCCGACAGGTTGCTCCGTTCGGGCCAGGCCTACACGGCCTGGCGGCGCCTGGTGCGCGCGCAGGGTGGGGATCTGGCGGTATTCGAGGACCCGGCCGCCGTTCACCGGCCACGCTTTCGCGAGGTGCTGCGTGCGCCGCGGGTGGGATATCTGGCCGGCATGGACTGCAAGCAGGTCGGCTGGGCGGTGCAGCGGCTGGGCGCGGGCCGCGACCGGCCGGGTGAGCCGGTGAGCGCCCATGCGGGCATTGAGGTGCACGCAAAGCTGGGAGATCGGGTGCAGGCTGGGCAGCCGATCATGACGCTGTTCAGCGATGAGGAGGCTCTGTTGGCTACGGGCCTCCGCACGCTGCAGGCGACGCTGGTGTTTGCCGATGAGCCCCCGCAGCGGCGGGCGCCGCCGGTGCGCGAGGTGGTGCAGGCCCGATCATCACCGTAATTCCCCATTACGCTACATAGGAAACTCCGTTACACCTCGCGCAGGGCCGTGTGTTGCGAGACGGAGAGTGTATTGCCGTCAGGATCTTTGAACCATGCGATGCGGACACCGCCGGGAGCCTGCCAGACGCCGCGGCGGTCCTGGTCGAGATACTCATATTGAACGGGCGCGATGCCCTTGGGGATGAGTTCGTCGAGCGCCAGATCGAGATCGGGTACCTGCCAACCGAAGATGGTGTAGTCCGCCGGCGTAAACCGTTGGGTGCGCACGAGGCGCAGCATGGTGCCGGGCGCGTGGCCGATACGAAATACGACGGCGAACTCGTCGTCGCTCTCATGTGTGAGGCCCAGCTTGTCCTGGTAGAAGGCCCGTGCGGCGTCGGGCTTCTGCGTGGGGATAAAAGCGATCGGGCGGCTTTCGGCAAGAATCATGAGCCCTATGGTACAAGCCGCGATTCCCGCCATGTGCCATGGCGAGGTGCCGAGCCGGCTGATAGCCTCCTCAGAGGGGCATCATCGTAAGCAGATCTATTGGTCATCTCGCGGCAAGCGGAAGACCAGAACCCGGAGGCCGGACCCATGCTCCGGCCTCATGCGTGAGGGGGACAGACTGTTGCGTGAAGGCATCGTCAGGATGGGTTCGTGCGGCTCAAAAGGGATGCGTGACGAGCTTGCCTGTCCCTTTAACAACCTTGCCGGTGCCCTTTGCGGCACCGACACCCACGTCTTTGCCGCCCTTGCCGATGGCCTTGCCACCCTTCACCGGATGCAGCGTGGCGATGTCGCCGGCACCCTTCGCGGCGTTACCCGCGCCACCCGCGGCGCCTTTGCCGGCATCGCCTGCTCCACTGCCATATTCGCCGACGGCGCTTTTGCCATGGTGCTTTGTCGTTTGCGCTTGCGGCTGAGTTGTCCCGTTCGACGGGTTCTGGCCATAGGCCGCCCATCCGCACGTCAGGAATGCAGCAAACAGAAGCAGATGTGTGATTTTCATACCTCGATCACTCTCCTTGCACCCTTTGGATGCCGGGAGGAACGAGGGCGGAGGCCAAGCGGTTTCAGGTGGGAGCGGCATTCTCCCTCATGGAGACGCAACGCCGGGCGATGACTTGCTCGCAGGCCGCGAGCGAGGCGATCTCGGGCGGGGACGGCTGCCAAGCGATCTCAGCCGGTTCTGCCGACCATGGATGCACGGTCCTCCTGTTTACCCCTCTTCAGGACCTCAGGGTTGGCGCAATAAAGGATCGGCTCGCCCTTCAGATAACGCGCGACCTCCTCACCCGCGATGCGCGCTGCCGTATTCGCCGCGCCCTGCGTGCCGCCGGCGATGTGTGGGGAAAGCACGAAGTTGGGCAGCTGCAGCAATATGGAGTCCGACGGAATCGGCTCTTCGGGAAAGACATCGGCCGCCGCGGCAAAGAGGTGCCCGGAGAGCAGCTCCTCCTCAAGGGCCTTGTAATCCAGCAGGGCCCCGCGTGCGCAGTTGACCAGCACGCTGCCCTTCGGCATGGAGCGAAGTTGCTCGCGACCGATCATGCCTCGCGTTTCAGGTGTCTCCCGAGCGTGAAGGGAGACGATCTGACTGCGGCGCAGAAGCTCAGGGAGGCTCACCATCTCCACGCCTTCCGGGACGATGCTGGTGTACGGATCGAAGACAAGCACCTTGGCCCCGAAGCCCCGCAGAATGCGCGCGACGTGGCTGCCGATGGCGCCATAGCCGACGAGCCCGCAGGTGGCACCCTGCAGCTCAAAGCCGGCGGAGGCGTAGGTGTAGTCGCCGGGCCAGCCGCCCTCGCGGATGCCGCGGTCTACGCGTGGAATGCCGCGCACGGCCGCGAGCGCGGTGGCGACGGTGAACTCCGCCGTAGCCACGGCATTGCGGCCGGGCGTGAAACCCACGAGGATGCCCGCGTCCGTGGCGGCACCGAGATTTGCATTCACCGGACCGCCGCGGCAGACGACAAAGAGGCGCAGCTCGGGAGAGGACGCGATGATTCGCTTCGTGAGCGGAGCATGATGCGCGATGCAGATACTGCAACCCTCCAGTGCTTCGATCATCGCCTCCTCCGAACCGGAGGCCTCACGCACCTCCGCGATGGAGCGAAAAGGTTCAGAGGGAAATGGGGTGCGAGCCGCGGCGGTCTGCACCCCGTATCCCAACGCGGCGTTCAGGCTTTCGCGCATCAGGTCCGGACCGATGAAGTCGTCCCCCACGACGAGAATTTTGTAGGCTTCCTTTTGTGCTGCCGAGGGGTGAGTCTGCGAGTTGTTCACGTGAGTCTCGATTCGGTACGCTGTGGCGTGGAGGTGGGGGTCATCTGGAGAGAAAGCGGGGCATTGAAGCGCAGGAAACTCACGATGGGCACACGCGTCGGGGCACCGAACTGAAAGCCAAGCTCGGTGAGGGCCACATTGCCCAGCCGTGGAAAGAGTTCGCGATAGCGCGAGGGAGGGAGGCCCAGGCTGTCGCAGAGCAGAAGCCGTATGAGCGTGTTGTGAAACACCACCAGAACGCGCCTGTCCTGGCCCTCATGCGCGGCCTCACGGGCGATATCCAGGAGCGCTGCGCGGCCTCGCGCAACGGCCTCGGAGGGAGGTTCTCCTCCGGGAAGCGGATGATGCACCGGGTCGCCAAGAAATGCCGCATACTGCTCGGGAAACCGCGTGGCGATCTCAGCCGCGGTGAGACCTTCGCAGTCGCCGAAGTCGAGTTCGCGCAGCCGGGCATCCACCTCTGCGTGCCGGTCCAGCACCTGCTCCACAGGAGACATGGTCTGCCGAGCCCGGAGCAGGGGAGAGACGTACAGGCGCGTGAGACCGGCATCCTGGGCCCAGACCGCGAGCTGCCGCGCCTGCTGTTCGCCCTCCGCGTTCAGCGGGATGTCGGTGCGGCCGGCATAGCGGTTTTCGGCGTGCCAAATCGTTTCGCCATGACGAACGAGAAAGAGGCGGATCATGAGCCGGCTCCGTTTCCTCTGTCGATCTTTCCGATCGCGAAGTTCGCGATCGCGGGGGGCAGCCAGCCGCGCTGCTCAAGCTGCCGTAGCAGCGTGCGATAGCCCTCTCCGTAGAGGGAGGCGAAGTCCCAGGCAGGCTCCACGACCGTACCTTGCCTGACCATCCGCTGCGCGGCATCGGCCAGGGTGGAAGAGCTCGCGGCCGCAAGGATCGCCATGCCGAGTGCGGACTCGGTCACCTTGGGAATCGTGAGCGGCCGCTCCAGAATGGTGGCGCGCAGGGTGTTCCACAAGGCACTGCGCACGGCGCCGCCGGAGATGGTGAAGCTGCCGTCCAGTGAGGCGCCAAGCATCTCAAGGTAATCGAACGAAAGCCGTTCTATATAGCAGACGCCTTGCAGGATCGCGCGGTACTGCTCGACCTCGTCGCGCGGCGTGCCCAGGGTGAACCCCTCGGCTTCCGCGGCCTGGAAGGGAAATCGTTCCCCCCGGGAGGTCAGCGGATAACAGACCAGATCTGTCGGTCCACGCTTTGCGGACTGCTCACTCAAGCTGCCGAGATCGGCATCGGCCAACAGCTTGGTCAGCGCGCCGGCACCGGTGCTTGAGGCGCCACCGGGCAGCCAGCTGCCCTCCCGTGAACGATGCGAGTACACAATCCCCAGCGGGTCCCGCAGACGTTCCGCCGTGACCCCTTTGATCACCAGCGTGGTCCCGATCACGGAGTTCCAGCTGCCGACGGTGACCGTTCCCGACGCGATCTGCGCGGCACACCCATCCGTCATGCCGGCATAGAGAGGCAGACCGATGGGCAGATGTGTCCGCGCCGCCGCCTCGCCGCTTACATGGCCGATCACCGTGCCCGGAGCGACCACATCGGGAAAAAGATTGGCTTCCAGGTGAAGTTGCGCGAGGATCTCCAGCGGCCAGCGCAGTCGTATAAGGTCGTAGCCCGTCTTGAGACTATGGCTCCAATCCGTGGCGGTGCGGGCACCTGTGAGCTGCTGGTGGATGAAATCGTTCTGGTGCGTGAGACGCAGCGTCTTCAGACGGCTCGCGGGCAGGGTACGTGCCAGCCAAAGCAGCTTGGGTAACGCCCAGGAGGGTTGCATGCGGTACCCGAGTTCCCCCCAGAGCGTCGCGCCGGCTGCATTGACCTCGTCGTTCTCCCGCAGGGCGCGGCTGTCGTCATACATCAGCGCGTCCGTTGCGGGGTGAAGCCGCTCATCGGTGAGCAGAATGGTGCCCGAGGTGGCGTCGATGGCCATGCCCTGGATTGCGCCGGGGTCGATTGCGGCGCAGAGGCGTTCACAACACACACATACCGCCTCCCACCACGCCCAGGGATCTTGCGTGTGTTCGCGACCGTTGCGTTGACTGGCCAGGGGATTGGAGGCGGAAGCCAGGATCTCTCCCGATCCTGTAACGGCGATCGCCTTGACGCTCTGTGTCCCGACGTCGATCCCGATCCAGACATCATCTCGTGTGGAGGCGTTCACGCCTGGCCCTCCCGGAAGGGGCTCACGCCCTCTCGCATGATGGACCATGTCTCCGCGGCGACCAGCCTCAGCCGCAGAAAGCGTGCGTAGAGCGCGTCGTAGATGGACGCGCAGGCCGGGTTGGGAACGAAGCGGCGCGTCTCCCGCGCGGAGGCGTGCGCGGCTTCAGCCAGGGTGGCGAAGCCGCCGGTGGCGACCAGTGCGTAAAACAGCGCCCCTTGCGCTCCCACTTCGGCGACGGCTGTTCGCGAAACCTCACATCCACACACATCGGCGATAATTTGGCACCAGGCATCGCTGCGCGAGCCGCCACCGCAAACGGCGAGCCGGAGAGGCCGTGTACCCAGCGCGGCGAAGAGGCATTCGCGCACGGCAAAGCTCAGACCCTCAAGCACGGCCCGCGCGATGTGTTCTCTCCCATGCGTCAGGGCAAGGCCGTGAAAGCTGCCTTTGGCGGTCGCATCGAGAAACGGAGCACGCTCGCCCGCGGGAGACAGATAGGGCAGAAACACCAGATTCTCCGCACCCGGAGCGACCTCCCTCGCGAGCTGATGAAATTGCTCAAGGCTCTCCGCTTTCACAAGCGAAGCCGCCCACTCGATCGCCTCGCATCCGGTGAGGGTCGGCATGGCCCGCAGGTATTGGCCGGTGGGCAGGGCCAACGTTGTGCCGGCGGGTGCGCGATCGAGGCCCGGATCGTCCGTCAGCACCTCCGCACAGATGGTTGTGCCGAGAATCAGGCAGCCCTCGCCCGAGAGCACACTGCCGCAACCCGCGGCCGCGGTCACGATGTCGTAAGGCGCCATCAGGACGGGAAGATTGTGCGCCAAGCCCAACTGCTCGGCTGCCGTCCTGGAGATCGTGGACCTTGGCCCCATGCAGATGCAAAGGGGTGGCAGCAGAGGCGTGCAGTCGGCGAGGTCATAGAGCGCCGTCAGGTCCTGGGAATAGCAGCGCCGGCGGAGATCGAGAAACGGATTCGACGCGTCGGAGATCTCAGCCACCACCTTTCCCGTGAGTTTGAAGTGCAGCCACCCGTTGCAGGTGGTTGCCCATCTCGCACGCTGCAGGGACCCCGGCTCATGCTCGCGAAGCCAAGGCAGAATGGCGCTTGGCAGACCCGGATAGGGCATCGACCCGCTGAGTGCGAAGGCATGCCGGGCCAGGGGGTCGTCCGCGTCGGCGGGCGAGTGGGCCGCCGCGCGCCCATCATTCCAAAGAATGGCATGGCGTACCGGCGCGCCATCGAAGCCGATCAACCAGACGCCGTCACCCTGCGCCGTCGTCACGATCCCCTCGACGGTACCCGTGTACGCGAGGAGGACCTCACGCACGGTTGTCACCACGGCGTGCCAAACGGCCTCCATGTCCTGCTCGGCATGGTGCTGCCCCGAGCGCAACACCGGCACCGTGGCGCGCGCCAGGGCAAGCGGTTCTCCGGAGCTCTCCAGAAGAACCGCTTTGATGACCGAGGTTCCCGCGTCGATCGAAATCCAGGCCACCGAACACTCCGTTTCGTTGCGTTGCCCAAAAAGTTATGGGCAAAAGGAATGGGGCCGCCCAGGTGTACGCAAAGACGCTGCATACGCTTGGGCGGCCCCTCTCGGTCTCTACCGCTTCGAGCAAAGTCTATGCAGCCGCATCCCCGTCTGTCAACAATCTTTTCGGGAAAACTCTACCGATGTGCGGGCCATGGATTTCATGCGGCGCTAGATAATCCATAAGCGCACATCGCTGGTCGTCACGGAACCCACCCCCGCGGCAAAGAGCATTTCGATCTCGCGAACGCTTTCAATCAAGCCGCCGCCGACGATGTGTATGCCGGGAAACTGCGGGCGAATGCGCGCGATGACCTTGGGCGCGACAACGGCCGGCAGAATCTCAATGACGTCCGGGACAAACTGACTCAGCGACTTCAGGGTCACCGCGACGGCTGCGGAATCGATCGCGAAGGTGCGCAGGATGCTCAACATGCCGAAGCTGCTGACCGTGCGTAGAACCTCGGATTTGGTGGAGATGATGCCATCGGCACCTTGCCGGGCAAGAAACTCGACGGCGTGACGATCGCGCGCAAGCCCTTCAAGAAAGTCCAGATTGGCAAGGCAGAGCTTGCCTCGCCGATGCGTCTCCTCGAAGATCGCCGGCAGACTTACGGGCGTACCCATGAGCAGGTAGATCGCGCCGACAGGGGAACCCCACGCCGATTCCAGCGCCGTGGGGTTCGCGGCGGCAGCGATGATGGGCGTTTGCGCAAGGAGGCCGCGACGCCGTTCATACTCGTCCTGCATGGCGGGGTCCGTGTTGTTAGGCGTTACGGCCATGTAGATTATCTCCTGGTCAGCTTCGGCCAGAGGCTCGAGGTACCGTCATCAGGAGCATACGTGTTCGATCCATCGGGGAACCTTGCTCGCCCACTTTTCATGTGTTTCTGCGTCGTTGCGTGGCGCAAGATTTTTTCTTGTTGACATCGCTACACGACGTGGAATAGATTCCGTGCTCGAAAGCGGCAGAGACCGAGAGGCGCCGCCCAAGTGTATGCAGAACCTTTGCGTACCCTGGGCGGCGTCTCTTTTTTTGTGCCCGGAGGAGCAACATGCAACCATCCACCACGCTCAACCCGCAGCGCATGCAGACGAGCTGCCTCGCGGCCTTTTTCACCCATTGCGTGAGGCGCGCCCGCACCGCATGGAGGCGACCGCTGTTTCTGCTGGCCCCCTTGGCCACCATCACACCGCTGGCCTTCGCACAGGAGGTGCCGCCCGTGCAGAAGGCGCCGGAGGTACGCACCACAACGCCGCTCTCCGAGCCAACACCGGGCAGAAAGTACATGCTCGGCGACTGGGGAGGCGAGCGCAGCAACCTGGAAGAGCACGGCGTCGCCTTCGATTTCTTCTACCAGGCCGATCTGCTCTCCAGCCTCAGCGGTGGCTATCAAACCGCGAACGGCGGCTTTGAGCGTGTGCGCGGCACCGTCGATGTGAACTTCGACAAAATGCATTTCTCGCATGGGCTCTCCTTCCATGCCACGGGTGTGTGGCAGTCCGGCGTCAACCTCAACAGCCAATACATTGGGGGCGTCTCCAATCCGACCAGTCTGCCCAGCACCTCGGCCAATCGCCTCGATCAGTTCTGGCTGCAACAGTCCCTGTTCTCCGATCGTTTCGTCATCAAGGCAGGCCAGCTCGCCGGGTTCGACCTCTTCGATCTGCAGGAGTACGGCGCTTCCTTCATGAACGAGACGATGGGCTATAGCCCGGCCACCAACTACCAGAATTACCTGTCCTACAACCCGGGCGGTACACCCGGCGCAGAGTTCCGCGTCATGCCCGTGAAGAACACCTACATCAAAACCTATGCTGGGTGCGGCAATCGCAATATCTACCAGCAGGACCTGACCGGCATGCACTTCATCTGCAAAAATTCCCCTGTCTTTGGCGCGGAGGCGGCGCTTTATGTGCATCCGCAGCAAGGCACCTCGGCGGCCGCCATGCTGGGTAAGCAGGAGGCTCCGTCCGGGTACCTGCCCGGGCTCTACAAGGTAGGCGCGACCTTCAACCCCGGCCGTTTCATCAACCCCACAACGAACGTCAGCAGCCTGCATAACTACTTCATTTATTTCCAGGGCGATCAGGCCATCTTTCGCCAGGCAAAGAGCGGTCCGGACTCGCGGCGAGGCATGGACTTTACCTTTCAGATCAGCGGCGCACCCTCGGATGTGAATCGCATCAACTACCAGTTTGATACAGGCGTGCGCTACCTTGCACCCTTCGCCAAGCGGCCGGCGGATTCCATCGCTCTGGGCCTTGTGCACAGTCATGTGAGCAGCAACTACAACGCTCCCACGGTCACCTCGGGTGGCATTCCGGTAGGTCTCGGCTCTGAAAACCTCATTGAAATCAACTACCTCGCGCAGATCACAAAATGGGGTTACCTCCAGCCGTTCTACACCTATCTCGACAATCCACGGGCGCTCTCCACGGTCAAGCTGGGCAACGCGAACGTCACCGGCCTTCGTGTACAGGTGCATTTTTAACGGTCTTTGGGCTCCGCAACACAAGGACCGGAAACGTAATTTATTCAGCGCCCATGCGAGAGCACACCGGAGTTCCCCGGGGTGCCGCGCTGGCCAACTCAGGAGAACATTATGAACGCGCATACGATCTATAAAGCCGGTCTTCTTTCGGCAACCCTTACCTGTTTCGGCTTTCTGCAAGCTCAGGCGCAGGAGCCGATTAAGGTTGGCGTCAGCTTCCAGGAGCTTAACAATCAGTACTTCGTCACGATGAAGAACGCTTTGCAGAATGCGGCCGGTCAGCGTGGGGTTAAGTTGGTCTTCACGGATGCACATCACGATGTGCTCAAGCAGACCAGCGATGTCGAAGATCTGATTCAGCAGCATGTCAAGATCCTTCTCCTCAATCCAACGGATACGGTGGGCATTGAATCCGCGGTGAAATCGGCGAAGGCGGCGGGCCTTATCGTTGTCGCCATCGACGCCAACGCGAAGGGTCCTGTCGATTCATTTGTCGGGTCGAAGAACGACGAAGCCGGACGCGAATCCTGTGACTATCTTGCGAATGCAATCGGTAAAAGCGGCGATGTGGCCATCCTTGACGGCATCCCCGTCGTGCCGATTTTGGAGCGTGTGAAAGGATGCAGGGAAGCGCTGGCGAAGTATCCCGGCATTCACATCACCTCCGTGCAGAACGGCAAGCAGGAGCGGGATACGGCGCTGAGCGTTACGGAGAATATGCTCTCCGCGAATCCGCGGCTGAAAGGAATCTTCAGTGTGAATGATGGTGGTTCGATGGGCGCATACTCCGCGATCCAAGCCAGTGGGCGTAACGTAAAGCTGGTCAGCGTCGATGGCGCACCCGATGCGATCAACGCGATCAAGCAGGCCAACTCGCCCTTTATCGCGACAACCGCGCAGTTTCCAAGCCAAATGGCTGTCGATGCTTTGGATCTTGGTTTAAAGAAGTACAAGGGCCAGTCGATTCCACCGGCTGTCCCGATCGATGTCAAGTTGATCGATCACAACGGCGCCGCGAGCTTTCACTGGTAACAAGGATGAGACGTTAGGATGTCCATGGATCATGCAGCAGATACATTTGCAGACACACGCAACGCGGGTATCGCGCAGGCCGCGCTACCCGCGTTGCAGCTTCGCGGTATTTCGAAGGCCTTTCCCGGCGTGAAGGCGTTGGACGGCATCGATCTGGAGTTGCGTCACGGAGAGATCCACGCGCTGCTCGGGGAGAATGGTGCCGGTAAATCGACGCTGATCAAGATACTCTCCGGCATCTACCAGCCCGATTCGGGGTCCATCGTCGTCGAGGGTCGGGAGCGTCACTTCCATGGCTACCACGATGCGCTCGACGCCGGGATCGCCACCATCTTTCAGGAGTTCACGCTGATTCCGTACCTGAACGCGGTGGAGAATATATTTCTTGGGCGCGAGATCACCAGAGGCGGCTTCCTCCAGATTGCCGCCATGCGCCGTGTCGCCGCGGCACTCTTTGTCCGGCTGGGGTTTCCGCTCGATCTGCAACGGCCTGTTTCGGAGTTGAGCGTCGCGCAGCAGCAGTTTGTCGAGATCGCCAAAGCCTTGGCCGTGAACGCTCGCATCCTGGTGCTCGATGAACCCACCGCGACCCTGACGCCCAGCGAAACACATCATCTCTTCTCCGTGATGCGCGAGCTGCAAAAGCAGGGTGTTTCGATGATTTTCATCTCGCATCACCTTGAAGAGATCTTCGAGATCACCGACAGGATCACTGTGCTGCGCGATGGGCGTCGAATCGGCGACAAGGTCACCGCGGAGATCAGCTCTGATCGTCTTGTTGAGATGATGATCGGCCGCAGGCTCGAAGCGAGCTTTCCTCCCAAGCCAAACCATGCGAGGCATCCCGTACCGCTGCTGGAGGTGCGCGCCATCCAGATCGGTTCCTCGGCACCGGTGAACAGTCTTGAAGTTCGTGCGGGGGAGATTCTCGGGTTTGCCGGCGTGGTGGGCTCCGGACGCACGGAGCTCGCCATGGCCCTGATCGGCGAAACACCAACGCACCGGAAGGAACTGTTGCGGGACGGCGTTTCGATTCGGATCGGCAACCCGACGGAGGCTCTACGGCACGGCCTGGGTCTGTTGCCCGAGGATCGCAAGAGAGAAGGGTTGATCCTTGACTTCAGCATCCGCGATAACCTCACAATCAACAATCTCGATAGGACAACCCATGGCGGCTTGTTTATTTCGGGCCGGCGCGAAGACCAAAGCTGCCGAGAGGCGATGACCTCAACCCAGGTAAAGGCGGTCTCCGCGGCAACGGCTGTCGGGGACCTCAGCGGAGGCAATCAGCAGAAGGTCGTTTTCGCACGCTGGTTGCTGCGCGGATGCAAGATCCTTATCCTCGATGAACCGACGCGCGGTATCGACGTGGGCTCGAAGGCCGAGATCTATCACCTCATTCGCAAACTCGCCGACGAGGGCCACGGAATCATCTTCATCTCTTCGGAGCTGCAGGAGGTTGTCGGTCTGTGTGATCGGGCAGCTGTCTTCCGCAACGGCGCCATCACGGCTACGCTCGCAGGCGAATCCCTTACCGATCACCAGATCATGCAATACGCCACCGGGGGTGGAAGCAATGAAGCAGCCTGAACAAGCTCTGGTACTGCCCAGACCCAAGGCATACACCGCGTGGATGTCCCCTGCGCGTTGGCGCACCCTGCCGGAGGTGGTGTACCCGCTGATCGGCCTTGTGCTCGTGTGCGGCATCATGGGCATCACCAATCACGACTTCCTTTCCGTCGACAACGCCATGACGATCCTGCGACAGGTCTCCATCAACATGGTGATCGCCATCGGTATGACCTTTGTCATCCTCACCGGTGGCATCGATTTGTCGGTTGGATCGGTGATGGCGCTGGCGGGCACACTCACGTCGGGCCTGCTGCTGCACAACGTGCATCCCGCACTCGCCGTGGCCGCGGGTCTGGGTGCCGGCCTGGCGGCGGGCCTTGTGAATGGAGCCCTTGTCGCATATTTCAACATGCCTGCCATCATCGTCACGCTGGCAACCATGGGGATTGCTCGCGGCCTGGCCCTGATCTACAGCGGCGGCTACCCTATCGACGGTCTGCCGCCCGGCTTTGCCTGGGTGGGCCGCAGCAGCATAGCCGGTGTCCCCGTGCCCGTGCTGTTGTGCCTTGTGCTCTACCTCGTGGCCTGGGTAGCGTTGAAGTTCACGCCGTTCGGCCGCTATGTGTACGCTATCGGTGGCAATGAAACCGCAACCCGCCTGAGCGGCGTAAACACGCGCCGTTTCAAATGGGCTGTTTACGCCATCAGCGGCATCACGGCCGCGATTGCCGGCTTCGTGCTCTCGTCACGGCTCATGAGTGGCCAGCCCAGCGCCGGCACAGGTTTTGAACTGGATGCCATCGCCGCCGTGGTGATGGGTGGAACCGCGATCGCCGGGGGCCGTGGCTCCGTGATCGGAACGGCACTGGGTGCGATCCTTCTTGGCGTCATCAACAGCGGTCTGAATATGACCGGTGTTTCGCCCTATCTGCAACTGGTTATCCGCGGCATCATTATTTTGTTGGCCGTTGTAATCAGCCGCAAGCGGGTGCTGCGTGGCTAGGGCAGTTCTCTTGGGATCATGGCGTTGAAAACTGCATACGATGCCGCTTCGTTCGGGAAACGGCGCGAGCAGCCTTCGCCCATACCTCTTCAGGAGAACCTCTTTCAGGGCAGCGAAATACGATTCATCCATGCTCTAACCACTCCATTGCTCTGCTCCTCGCAGCGGCGAAGGAGTGGTTGTTCCTCGCCACGTACACTCCGCAATAAGCCAGGCTATTGATTCACGCAGGCTGCTCTGAAAGGGAGGAGAGCGGCAATCCGGTACCTCGTCGTAATTCATCTCAGCAACTTCCACATGGTTCCGGAGCCTATGCGGATGTCGTCTATGCCCTTGGTGAGCTCTCCCGCTTGTGAGAGCGATACCAAAAACTTACATCTCCGAGCGGGTCACCGCGCAAGCTCTTTGAGAAGAGTGTCCGGTTCAGGCACATCGGACTCCGCCGCGTAGTTCACGATTCGGTAGAAGGTCTCCGGGTCCAGGCTGGCACCGCCGACGAGGGCGCCATCGACGTCCGGTTCCGCCATCAGACCGGCAATGTTTTCCGGCTTTACGGAACCACCGTAGATGATGCGCGTCTGCATGGCTCGCTCTGAACCCAGCAGCTCATGGATGCGCCGGCGAATAACATGGTGAGCCTCTTGCACCTGATGAGGCGTGGCGGTGCTTCCGGTTCCGATGGACCAAACCGGCTCATAGGCGACGACCAGCTTCTCACAGGTGTCCGCCTCCAGACCGTTCAGCGCACAGCTGATCTGCCACTCAAGGACTAAGCGCGTCAGACCGGCTTGCCGTTTATCCAGCGTTTCGCCCACGCACACAACCGGGGTGAGCCCATGGATAATCGCCGCCCTCACCTTCCAGTTCACCATGTCATCGGTTTCATTGGCGTAGATGCGCCGTTCCGAATGACCGAGCAGGACATGCGTGCACTGAATACTGGCAAGCATTGTGGGCGAGGTCTGGCCGGTGAAAGGGCCCTCGTTGAGCCAATGCATCGTCTGCGCTCCGGCGCTGACAGGGGTGTGTCGTGTCGCCTCAAGCACATACCCCAGCGAAGACATGGTGGGAAACAGCGCAATGTCATCGCGTTTGTGATCTCTGACCAAGGGGAGGAATTGTTCCAGAAATGCAAGCGACTGAGAAGGCGTCTTGTACATCTTCCAGTTCCCGGCGATAAGTGGTTTGCGTCCCGACATTCTGCAGTCCCTCTGCACCAGCATCAACGTGTGGCGACCATGGTGGAAGCTGACCTCGATTGAATCCCGTTTACTGCCATGCTGTGGCGGATCGTGGATCGGCTACGCGGCTTGCCTCAGAAAGGATATGCCATCCGCTGCCCTGGGCAACGACATGCCACAGGATAGAAAGTCGACGCCAAGCGATGCGAGGAGCCGCAACGACTCCGCATCCCCGGTCTGGTTTCCGTACGCCCCAATCTCCATTGAGGATCGCTCCTTGCGCATGTTGCCCACGGCGAGAGCCAGTAATTCGCCGACTCCTTCGCGGTCTATCGTGACAAAAGGATTCTTTTCAAAGACGCCTCGTTCCAGGTACTGCGAGACGTATTGGCCGGCATCCTTTCTTGAAACGCCATAGGTTGCCGCCGTTACGCCGTGCAGTCCCAATGTGGCGAAATCCACCAGGCGTGAGATTGGCCCGGCACAGAGCAGGGCACGCGGCGACTCAAGGAGCGCCCCTATTTTGTACGGCACCGTAACTCCGCGAGCGGCGAAGACCTGTGCAGCGATGGCCTGAATCAGCGCAATCAGCATCCGCGTCTCCTCTTCCGAAGAGATCATCGGAAGCAGGATGCCGACCTGCGGTTCTTCCTCTTCGAGCGTCACCGCGACCATTGCGTCGAAGATCGCAGAGACCTGCATACGAAAAACATCCGTGTCTCTCAGGCCGAGAGGTCCGTCGCGTTGTGCTCGAACAGGATTGTTCGACGCGGCATGATCATATGGGCGCAGATTCGCCAAGGCGAACATCCTGTCCCAATCTTCATCCGCGCGCGCGCAGGATAGCTCCATCTCCAGCTGCTGCGGGGACGGTAGAAACTTCTGAAGAGACGGATCGAGTAAGCGTATATGGACCGGCTCCGGGGTCGTCATCCGAAAGATGGATTCCAGCCTCGCTTGATGCAAGGGGCGAAGAGCCGCAAGGGCAGATTCACGCAAAGGCCCCTCCGCGGTAGAAGCCACGATGCGCATCAGCGAAAGGCAGGGTGACTCGAGAAACATCGGTTCGGTGCGAAACAAGCAGACCCCGGCAATGCCCAAGGTGCGAGCGGCTATGGTCTCTCCCTGCGTGTCTGCATTGGCTGTGAATAGCATGGTCATCCTCGCCTAACTCAGCAAACGATATGAATCGAAACCCTCGCAGGCAATGTCGTCTCGCCCGCTTCGGACCCGTCCGAGGTGGACTTCAAGGAGCGGGTCTCCTGTTTAACCGAGACATGGACCTTGCCGAACGATCGTCTCCAAGGTGTCCAAATCGTCTCTCGCCCGCTTCGGATGCGGGGTGTTGCTGAGGCTGGGTTCGCTCCTATGTATTGCAGGGAGGATCAGGCGGCGACGGCAGATCCATCGGAGGAACCATCAGCATGGAAATCAACTTCAATACAAAGCGGATGACGGAAGAAGCGGACCACGGCCGCGGGCCAGGACGCGCCGCCACGCCGATGCAACGGTTGGTGCCTTCGGTTGAGCCGGAGGCAAAAGCAGGGCCGCCCGAATACCCGTGCTCTTGCCCGGACTGCTTCGCCATCAGGGACTGGTAGACGGAGGCATTGGGCCCGTCGGGCGCTCGCGCTCAGTCCACAGGCTGTTCGGCACAGCGCTGCTGGAGCTCGCGCTTCAGGATTTTACCGATGGCGTTGCGCGGCATCTCCTCGATCAGCCGGACCTCCGCGAGCCGCTGCATCTTGCCAAGCCTGCCGTTTGCCCACTCCTTCAGCTCGTCTGTCGATATCTCCGGTCCGCCACGAAGCGTAACGAACCCCACCGGGGTCTCGCCCCAGCGCTGCGACGCGGCCCCTATCACCGCCGCTTCCAGCACCGCCGGATGCGAACGGAGTACAGCTTCCAGATCGCTTGGATAGATATTCATGCCACCGGAGATGATCAGGTCCTTCTTGCGCCCGATGAGCGTGAGAAAGCCTTCGTGGTCCAAGCGTCCGAGATCGCCGGTCCGGATAAAGCGCTCGCCTTCGGGGCTGTACCACTCGGCTTCGTTGGTCTTCTCCGGCTGATTGTGATAGCCGGTCATCATCACCATGGACCGGCCGACGACCTCGCCGGCCTGCCCTGCCGGAAGCTGCCGACCCCCCTCGTCGATCACGCGCATATCGTGGCCGGGGATCGCCTGGCCTACGGTGTGCAGCTTGTCGGGACGGTCATGGGCCACCAGCATGAAGGCGCCGCCTCCCTCGGTCATGCCGAAATACTCCACCAGGCCTCCCGGCCATCGCGCCAGCACCTCGGCCTTCAACTCCGCGGAGAACGGCGCCGAGGTCGCATACTTGATCTGGTAGCTGGACAAATCGAAGCTGTCGAAGTCGGGGACGTCCAGGATGCGGCGAAACTGGACCGGCACAAGCATGGCCGCTGTCACCCGATGCCGCTCGCTCAACTCAAGGAAGGCACGTGCCTCAAAGCGAGGCATCAGTACGACCGTTCCGCCGCCCGCAAGCGCCGGCAGCAAGCTCACCAGTGTGGTGTTCGAGTAGAGCGGCGTCGAGATGATCGCGACCGCCTCCGGTCCATAGCCCGGCGGGTCCAGCAGGTGCAGTTGGGACCAGCGCATGGAGTGCGGCTGCACGATGCCCTTGGGCGTTCCCGTCGTCCCGGAGGAGTAGATAATGTTGAATGCGTCGTTCGGCCTGATGGTCGCGGGTTTGGGGCGGGTGCCTTCCGCCGGCAGCCATATCTCGGCAACTTCACCCCGCACGCCGTTCTCAAGGGCAATCCGCCGCGCTTTTACGTGTGTCGACACGGGTTCTAACTGGCTGCTGCCGACCGCATCGAGAAAGATATGGCTTGCACCACTGTCGCTCAGCATGTTCCGCAGTTGCTCCGCAGTCGCAGACGGCGAAAGCGGCGAGACGGCCGCGCCCGTCTTCAACACGCCTAGAAAGACGATGATGTACCGGATGGACGTCGCCGCGCAGATGGCGACAACTCCGCCCGGTTTCACGCCATCGCGTTGCAATCCGCCCGCCACCCGATCTGAGAGATCGTCGAGCTCCTTGTAGCTGAGTGTCTCCCGGCCACAGATCAAGGCCGTCTTGCGAGGGTGCACGCGCACCTGCAGACGAAAGAGATCCGCAAACACACCAAAGGGTTTTGCCACATAACGGCGGATCTGTTTTTGAAGATCGGCAGTGACGTCCATCATGGAGCGACTCCGTTCGAGTGAAACTATGAGAAACAGCGTATTCCGCCGCTTCCGTCGTGCTGCCGTACAATCTTCCAGCAATCATGTGCCTTCGTCAAATCATGGCGGCATGGACCGGGAAATGCTTGAGAAGCAGGGTATGCGTTCGGAGTGCCAGCCGGCCATCCACGCGAACGCGGCCGGCGATGGCTGGAGGCAAGTGGAAAGACGAGAACCGCAGCTGAAAAGACCATGTACGGACGGTGGAAAGGTAAGACGATTCCGGGATGCGGCGTCTGATCGTGTACGACTCAACGGCCCGCGGCGTACGCCAGCACACCCGTCAGCAGGGGACGAACATAAAGGTCAGCCGCGTTGTCGACGGTGGCAGTGTTGACCCAACGTCCCAGCTCCTCAGAAGAGTTGATCGTCGCGGTCGTCATCTCGGCCGCGACGCGCAGGTTGCAGGGGCGGACGGAGCCATCAATCAATCCGTCGTTCAACATGTTGCCGAACCGCAGCGTCAGACGCGACATCTGCCCTGCCATCCGAAGACGCAATTCGGGTCCGATCGCCGTGAGGGCGGCTGTGCGCAGCAGGGTTCCGCTGTCGAGCATCTGTTGCCTGACCAGCAGGACCGCAGCGGAGGTGATGCGGGAGATGCCGTCCGTATGCGTCGTCAAAGCGGCATCCTGCGCGTCGCGCACGCAGGAAAAGCTATGTTCGAAGCAGGCGACCACCAGTTCGTCGAGCGTCTGGTTGTGGTGGTAAAAAGCGCCTTTCGTCACGTTCAGCTCGGCCGAGATGCGATCCACGGAGGCGCCGCGATAGCCGAAGGTATTGATCAGCGAGATGGCCTTCCGGAGAAAGGACCCCTGCGAAAGCCGATCGCTCTCTTCGGCTGGTTCAAGCCGCGCCTGTGCAAACTGGGACAGGTCCACAGGTCGCGACGCGATGCCGTAGAGCAGAACATCCGCAAAGCTCCGGGTGACCATGGGAACATCCTGCACGACATAGTCGAGCGTCCAGACCGGCGTCCAGAGCAGTTGAGACAGCAGCATATGCGTGACGGCGTTGAGCCGCGCCGGATTCCAGGCGACCTCCGGCGTCTCAAAGAGCTTGCGAAGGGTCTTGAACATACGCCCGTACGCCGGCCAGACAACGTCGGAATGGGGTGCCGTGAGTGCGCGCAGGTCGCCGAAATAAACGAACTCGGGCCGTTCACCCAGTTGTACGGCGGCCAGCAGCTCGAAATAGCTGCCCACGAAGCGCCGTATCCGCGCCTCAATCCCGGTCTCGCCGAGCGCTTTCTTAGCGAGCTGCTGATGCAGGTCGATCGAACGCATAAAAACGGCGGAGACGAGGTCCTCGCGTCGTTTGAAATAGTAGCGGAGGCTCTTGAAGTTCAGGCCGATTTCGGCGGCGATGACGGCCAACGTCGCGTCGCGCAGCCCATGCCGATTGAACGACGCACTGGCCGCGTTGAGTATCTTCTCCTGGCGGTGATGAAAACGGGTGATTTTGCTGCTCTGATCACGGACGCGGTCGAGTTCCTGAGTCGGCAAGAGGGGCGATCCTGTGGTGAGGCGATGTTTCGTTCATCTTACCCTGCGGGTGCGGATCGCGGCTGCGGGACCACGGCTCCGGGATCGCGGAAGCGGGATCGCGGTTGCGGCGGCGGCGCGGAAACAAGGCCGGATGCCGGTGTACCTGCCGATCTGCCCCGTGGCGCGCTTGGCGGCTGTCGGCAGCACGGCGGAGCAGGCCATTCCTCATCTTTGAGTCGCGGTATGTATCGGCTTCGAGTGCCTTCCGCCCGGCTTTCTTGCCTGTCTTTTACCTGAAAAGTGCCGGTTGCCCGGTGGTCCTGAAAATCTATCTTGACTAAGAATTGAGAAAGAGAGTACGGTCCTTTTCGACACGCGATGAGCTTGTCTGTGACGCCGAAGCGTCGCCCTTTCCGGGTGTGGCGATAGATTAAGAGATTTTAAGGAAAAGCTGACAATGCTTAGAGCGAATCGCGGTATGGCGGGCCTGGTGTTTCTGGCATGTGTCGCATGTGGGTCCAGCTATGGCCAGGCGGATGAGTCTACGGCTACCCTTCGCGGCACGGTTTACGACGCGAAGGGCGCTGTCATTCCGAATGCCAGGGTCACCGCAACGAACCCGGCAACAGGGGTAACCCGGTCGACCGTAACCGGCCCTGACGGTACCTATCAGATCCCCCAGCTGAATCCGGCCAAGTATCAGGTTCAGGCCACCGCGGAGGGCTTTGAGCGGGAGCGGGCCAATGAGGTGGTGCTCACGGTGGGGCAGGTCGTCGTGCTCGATGGACACCTGCTCGTCGGCTCGGTGGATTCGGTCGTTGAGGTGAACGGTGACGTTACCCCGCTGATCGCCACGGAGCAGACCCAGCAGGCGAGCACGCTGAATGAGGATCAGATTCAGAATCTGCCGAACGCGAGTCGTAACTTCCTCGAGGATGTGTTTACGCTGCCGGGAGTCGGCACCACGGCGGGAGCCGTCGCCCAAAATCAGGGTTTCTACTACACCAGTTCCAACATCTCCGTGGGAGCCGGTAACGGGCGCGGCAACCTGATTACGGTCAACAGCGGGGAGGATGACTACGGCACGGGGGCGGTCCGGTACAATCCCCCGCTCGATGCGGTTCAGGAGACGCAGGTAAATCGCAACGGGTTCCAGGCGGAGTTCGGCTTTGCCTCCGGGGCCGCGATCAACACCATCACCAAGAGCGGGACAAATCGGTTCCACGGCGACGTGTTCGGGGCTTTCAACGATCACTACACCGATGCGGAGACCTATCTCGGCAGGTTGGATCGTTCCTCCGAGCCTGACCCCGCCAATCCATCGCAGCCGCAGCCCAAGCCGTTTTCGCAGCAGATCTATGCCGGCGGCTCCATCGGCGGCCCGATCGTGCGCAACAAGCTCTTCTTCTTTGCCTCGTACGAGTTCGATAAGTTCGATTCCGCCAGCATCTATCCCATCCTGGCGAGTAACTATCTCCAGCCCTTCAACGGCAGCCAAAACGATACGAGCTGCTTCGCTGCAACGCCCGGGAATCCCATCCTGAATCCAAGTCAGGGCTGCTTCTTCCAGGCCTTGGCGAATAATCCGGCGGTGGCTTTCTACGATGCCTCCGATGCAGCCACGGCGAAGGCGTTCTTGAACTCACCGACCGTGTCGCCGCAAAATCCCAACGCCGCCAATCCCTTTTTTCCGCTCAGTAGCCCGGCCCTGCAGACGTTGGCCAGCCGCGACAACGGCATCTGGAACACACCGATCCGCTACCATAACGTCACCTCGCGCTTCGACTATCAGCCAAGCAACACGAACACACTGACTGGATCGTTCTCGGTGGAGCATGGCTCCGCTTCAATCGACGGAGTGGCCCCGGATGGGGAAACCAATCCCACGCGCGACTATGAGGTATTGAGCGATTGGATTCATATCTTCACCCCCAACCTCTTCAATAAGTTGCTGGTTCAGTATGCGTATAACCGCTATGACGCTTACACCCCCAACAGCACCGGACCGGAGATCCAGATTCAATACCTTCCCGGTCCCTTCGGCTCCTTTGGGCATAACTTCGCAAGCACGTACTATGCCACCGAACACCGTTATGAGTTCAGCGACGATCTTTCCTGGACCAAGGGCAAGCACAATACAAAATTCGGGCTCTCCTACCGGCCGGCGAACTACAACATAAACAACCCGAACTATTCGCAGGGAGAGTTCGACTTCTTCGGCGGTTTCCCGCTTTCTCCCCTTGGTGGGACCGGTTTCAGTGGATTTCAGAACACGGGGACCATCGCCGCCCTGAGCGCAGCGGCAGGGTTCTGTCCCAGCTCCGCCCCCTGTATCCCGTCGAGTGTCCTGCTGACCGGTGCCGAGCTGTTTGACATGGGCATTCCTTACAGCTTTGAGGGCTCCTCCGGAAGTGGGCAGTGGCAGGGTTGGGCCAACTATGCCGGGGTCTATGGGCAGGATCTATGGAAGATCACTCCCAACCTCACGCTCACCTATGGGGGCCGTGTGGACTGGGATGCCGAGCCGAGCCCTCTGAGCACCTATAAGTTCGTTTCGCCGCGCGTAGGTCTTGCATGGTCCCCCTATGGGGACCAGAGGACGTTGATTCGTGCCGGAGGCGGCATCTTTGTGGCCCCGACGAACTTCCTGGAACCGCTGTACACCAATCTGTACGGTCCGCTCACCGGTCCGAATAAGTACCTCACCAATACCAGTGTCAACGTCGATCAGCTGATCAACGGCGTCCCGGCATATAACCGGATCGTCGGCCTGTACCAGGGCGGCGTAGCGGCCGGCGTCCTGCCGTTTCATGCCCTCACCGCCGCTCAGGAGGGTCAAGCCGGTCTTGAGCCGGGTGTCTTCGGCCGGCTTGTGCAAACGCCGGATGCGCGCTTCACCAACCAGAAGGTCTACCAGGCGAGTCTTAGCGTCGATCAGCAGCTCGCGCAAAATCTCTCCCTGGAACTTGGCTATCTCTTCTACCGGGGCAACCACCTGCCTACGCCCATCTTGGTGGGCTACGCGGCAACGAGCACACCCACCGACAATCCCGTGATTGGGCCCATGTATCAGGAGACGGCTCCCTATGCGGCCGCTCTTCCCGGGGGTACGCCGTTTGATTTCGCCTCGAACGGCACTTCGACTTACCATGGCGCAACCGTTTCCCTTACGAAGCGCGCCAGCCGCCACTACCAGTTCCAGGCGAACTACACCTGGAGCCGTTCGATCGACGACGCGACCGACTTCGACAACGCCTTCGCTTCCTACAGACCCAATGGGCTCAGTGTGGAGCAGGAGCGCGGTGTCTCCTCCTTTAACCGTACCAACGTCTTTGTCGGCAACCTGGTTTACAACACCCTGGGACTTACAGGGCAGCATGGGTTCATTCGGAAGGCCTTTTCGAATATGACCGTCGGGCCCGTGTTTTCCGCCTACAGCGGCGTCCCGTTCGATGTGGATATCAGCACGCCGTTCAACAATGGCACGCCGTTGGGCAATCTCGCCGCGCGGCCGTTCAATGCACAACGCAACTCGGGTCAAGGACCCGGCAATGAGTCGTTCGATCTAAAGGTGAGCAAGGCCTTCGCTCTGAATCGCGAGAACAGCCGCCGGCTGGCTTTAACGATGGACGGCAGCAATCTATTCAACAAGCAGAATTACACCTCCGTTTACAACTTCTTCCCCAGTTCGGTGAGCGCCGAGAACGCGGCAGGGCAGGTGACGCCTTCTGGACCCTTCGGACCCAACAATGCCCTGATCAACTTCGCCACGGGACCGTACAATCTGCGCGGGGGCGTACCCACGACGGTGACACAACAGAATTCGCCCCTGTACTTCAACTCGCAGGGCGCGGCGCGTGCCGTGCAGGTGCAGGCGCGCATCGACTTTTAGGAAGATTCATGCCGACCGCTGAAACGAAAGAAGTGAATCTCGACCCGGAGGCCGCCAGTGCCCTCGCCTACGTTCGGATGGCGGAGGATCTGGCGGCGAAGATTTCGGATCTGCCCGAGGGTACCCGACCTCGGCCGATCCGGGCAGTCGGCATCATCGGCGCGGGTATGATGGGCGGCGGGATCGCGATGAACTTCCTGTCCGCAGGCATTCCCGTGACGCTGGTCGACGCGGGACAGGAAGGGCTCGACCGCGGAGTGGCGGCGATACGGGGCAACTATGACCGGAGTGTCGTCAAGAGCCGGATTACGCCGGATGAGGCCGCAAGGGCAGTGAATCTGCTGACCCCGACGCTGGCCTTTGACGCATTGGGGGATTGCGATCTCATCATCGAAGCGGTGTATGAGGAGATGGCGGTAAAGCTGGAGATCTTTGCACGCCTGGGCAAGCTCGCCAAGGGTGGTGCCGTGCTGGCGTCAAATACCAGCTTCCTCGACATCAATCGCATGGCGGAGGCGTCTGGCCGGCCGGAGGACGTTCTCGGCACGCACTTCTTCTCCCCCGCCCAGATCATGAAGCTGGTGGAGGTGGTTCGTGGCCGGAGAACAGCTCCGGACACGCTTGCCACTGCCATGGATCTGGGACGAAGGCTGGGCAAGGTTCCGGTTGTCAGCGGAGTTTGTTCCGGTTTTATCGGTAACAGAATGCTCATGCAGAGGCAGGACCAGGCGATCGCGTTGCTGCTCGAAGGAGCCTTGCCCGAAGCGATTGACGGCATCCACACCGGCTTCGGTATGCCGATGGGACCGTTCCAGATGGCTGATCTCGCCGGTTTGGATATAGGCTGGCATCGCGATCCGGCGCGCATCGAAAGCATCCGCGATGCCCTTTGTGCTAGAGGCCGCTGGGGCCAGAAAACCAAGGCCGGCTACTACGATTACCCCGAGGCGCGCAGACCCGTACCTGCTTCGATTACGGGTGAGATCATCGCTGAATTTCGGACGAAGAACGGAGCCTCGGCGCGATCCATTACTGAAGAGGAGATCGTCGCCCGGACGCTGTACACCATGGTGAACGAGGGCGCGAAGATACTGGAAGAGGGCATCGCGCAGCGAGCGTCGGATATCGATGCCGTCTGGGTCTTCGGCTTCGGTTGGCCGGCTGTCAAAGGCGGCCCGATGTTCTGGGCAGATAGCCTGGGACTGGCCGAGGTGGTGAAAGGGCTCGATCGGTATCGCTCCCGTCTGCCTGAGAGTTTCGCGATCTCGCCGTTGCTGCGCGCCTGCGCCGAGTCCGGCGGCAGGCTGGATCGGCTTTCCCCGCCGCCTGTTGCCGCATGACCTGCGCCGCTTAGGTGAGCTTTGTGCTCTACCACAAGCGTCGTGCTCTGGGGTAGACCGCAACGTGAGATCACAGCACCTGTCCACGGTGCATTTACCTTGAGCTCGATCAATACAAGCTGAAGAGGTACTGAGGGAGGATGAATGGCAATCTCGGCACAGGCACGGGTAGCTCAATTGAAGCGGATCGTCACGGGCCACGACTCTTCCGGACAGTCGATCGTATCGATCGAAGGTCCGCCCGATCCGGTGCTCCAGTTTTTTCCCGGTGCCGGTCTCTTTGAGATTTGGACTGCCGCGGCCAGTAAAGGCTTTGAAAATATCCCCGGCGCGGCGAGTCTGCTGCCGCTGCCTGGAACGATCAAGTGTCGCTGGTTCACCGTGCTGCCTGTGCCGCGTGGGGTCACGTCAGCGGATCTGGCGACCTTCTACGATGGCGCCTTCCAGGCCATGGCGACATCGGATGTCCGACCGGACAAGAGTCGCCATCCAGGAATGCACCGTACCGAAACACTCGACTTCATCATCGTGTTGGAGGGCCGTGTGCGCCTTATTCTGGACAAGGAAGAGCGGGTGCTCGGCCCGGGAGATGTGGTGGTACAGCGGGCCACCAACCATGCATGGAGTTGTGTGGGCGATGTGCCCGCGCTGCTGGTGGCGATCCTGATTGATCGAAGCGAATCCCCTGAACAGCCGCTATAGGCCGCTGCCCTACAGAGAGGATGTTCGTCGCTATACATTCGCGGAGGCGCCCTGTGCGGCACGTCTTGCCGCAAGTATTGCAACGTTTTTGCTGTGCTGCTCGCGACTGATCGTGTAGAAGTATGCGCAGGCGATGCTGCCGGCATAAAGAATCATGACCGTGGCCACGTAGAGCGCGGACATGCGCCCGATGACAGCCGCTGTGATACTGCCGGAGGAGGTGTCCGCGGGAAAGTGCGCCAAGCCGAGAATCACCGCGGCAAGGAAGACCGCAAGGCCCGTAGCCCATTTTGCGATGAAAGTATTGATGGCGAAGATTACGCCCTCTTTCCGTTGTCCGGTGCAGACTTCGATCTCCTCAACGACATCCGCCAGCATGGAAGCGAGAAGCATGGGCACGAGTACAAGCAGCGCCGTAACAGCCATGTTGTAGAGGATCAGAAAGGGCAGCATGACGCCCGATGCGCGGCTCGGGAAGTACCCTGCCAAGCTCAATTCCAGAGGAAAGGGAAGAAGAAAGAACAGCAGTATGGCTGCTCGGATCGTTGCGCCGCGCTTGTCGAAGCGCCGCGTTACCCAGGGAGCGAGAAACAGGGCGAGCGCCGCGGATAAGAACAGGGCAGCGGTAAGCGCGGAGATCTCACCCGCGGTCAGTCCCCAGGCGTAGATGTTGAAGTAGGTGCCCAGCGCGAAGCTGAGACCGGTAGCAAGCAGCATGAGCTCGCCTGCCGCGATGGAGGCCAGAGCGGACCGGTTGCGAACGATGGTTAGAATTTCCGCGAAGATGTTGATGCGGGGGATCTCGTAGTAGACCTGATCCCGGGCCGGCTTGACAGCCGCCTGCGTTCCGAAAGCAGACAGGAGCGTAGAGATGATCATGATCAGCGCGGCAGCCATGCCATAGTGACGGAACCCAACCGGGTCCAGCATCGCCGCAGAGCTTCCAGGCGAGTAGTGCAGAAAGAGTGAAAACGCGAGCAGCGTCATGCTGAGCCCGCCCGACCAGCCGAAGAAGTAGCGGAAACCGGCCAGACTGGTGCGCTCATCGTAGTGCGAGGTCAGCTCGGGAGCCAGCGCCGCGCTCGGGATCTCATAGAAGGAGATGCAGATGCGCGTGAGCACCGAGGCAACGAGAAGATACGCGAAAAGCGCTGCTTTGCTGAGGCCTGCCGGCGGTAGAAACAGCATGAGGTACGTCAACGAGGCGGGCAAGGCGGCGGCGTACATGAAGGGGTGCCGCCTGCCCCAACGCGACCTGACCCGGTCCGACCAGTAACCGATCGTCGGATCGATGAAGGCGTCGACGATGAGCGCGATCAGGATCGCCGTACCGACCAGACCGACACTGAGCCCTAGAACGCGGTTGTAATAGAGCAACAGGAGGACCTGAAAGCCGTTGTCCTTGACACCGAATGCGACCGCTCCGATGCCGTAGAAGAGCTTTCTCCGCAGCAAGCCTGCCGGTTTGGACGCAACCGACGCCCTTTCAACAGGAACCTTCACAGGCAGGACGGTCATGGTTTCACATCTCCATCGGAGCGCTCTTCAATGCGGAATTGAGCGTGGCAGTACGCTAGTGTACGCTTGACACCATTGTCAACACGATCAGTTTCAGAAACAGAGTTTGTTCCGGAGGCAAAGTGAAGGATTGGGAACAGAAGGTGGCGGTCGTCACCGGCGGGGCGAGTGGCATCGGATTGGCGATCGCCCGGGGTCTGGTGCGGCGTGGGGTTCGCGTCGTTCTCGCGGATATTGAAGAGTCGGCCTTGCGCGCGGCGGCTGAAGAACTGCGCGGCTCGGGCGGGACTGTGGAGTATCGGCGTACGGATGTGTCCGATTTCGCGCAGATGGCAGAGCTCGCGGCCTTTTGCGCGGAGACGTTCGGCGCCGTGCACCTGCTGTTCAACAATGCGGGCGTCCTGGTGATGGGGCCGACCTGGGAGCTGAGCGTGGATGACTGGCGATGGATCTGGGGCGTGAACGTTACCGGTGTCGTGAACGGCATCAAGGCCTTCCTGCCGCAGATGCTGGAGCATGGCGAAGAGGGCTACGTGGTCAATACCGGCTCGCTAGCCTCGTTCAGCGGCCATGGCGACTACGCGCCCTACTCCGCCTCCAAGGCGGCTGTTTTGTCGATCAGCCAATCCCTGTACAGCGAGATGCGCGCCATGATGACCAAGATCGGCGTCAGCATCGTCTGCCCCGGCGTTGTGCAGACGCGCATTCATGAGAGCTGGCGCAACCGGCCGACGCAGGACGCGACCTGGAGTCGCCGCGATATCGAAGACGCAGAACGCATCGCCATGAGCGAGGAGTACCGGTCACGGGGCAAGAGTCCGGATGAGGTGGCCGAGGCTGTCTTTGCAGGGATGCTGTCCGACAGGTTTTATATCTTTACCGATACGCATGCTGAGTTGTTCGTCCGTGCATGCCTGGAAGACGCCATCGCCGGGGAAAACCCGAAGGTCAGCACCTGGGGTCTCGATCTTCGGCCGCTTGAAGAACGAAAGTGGTCTTGGTAGGACGGCTGGGTTGGACAGGCCATCGCGGCGCCGTTGCGCCTCGCGGGCCTTCCAATAACAGAGCATCGTCGGGCGGGCCGCAGGGGCTAAAGATGTGTTTGGAACCACTCCAGCGCCATGTTGCTGGCCGTCGCCAAATGGCGGTCGTAAATGTCATAGTGCTTGCCCGGCAACAGGCGATAATCGCAGATCGCATTTTGACGGACCTGTTCGAACACGGCAAAGCCGTGCTCCAGCCGGTTGACCAGCTCTTCCTGCTCGACATCGATGATCAGGGTGGGAACACGTACGTTCGCCGCCGCGGCCAGGGGAGAATGAAGCAGCATCCGAGCGACGTCAGGACTGCCTGTCAGGCCCGGCAGGGCATCCAAACCGGCCTGCGGCACCACCGGGTCCAGGTGTCCTAAGACCTTCTGCGTGGCACGGGCGCGAGCGTGATCGCGATATTGCTGACCGAGACCGAATCCGCCGACCTGGACCACGACCGCCCGGATCTGCGGGTTCTGTGCCGCGACAAACACCGCATGACCGGCGCCGAAGCTCGTGCCCCAGATGCCGATCCGCAGGGGATTGATGCCGGGCTCGGCGGCGAGCGCGAGCAGGCAATTGTTCGCATCCGTAACCTGGTCCACCGGATCGATGATCTCCCGCAGCACCCGAACCTCAAGGGTGCGCTCGCCTGCTTCGAGCAGCGGCGGGGCGTCGCGCGTGGCGATGAGCCGGCCGTCGGACTCCCCCCACCCACGATAGTCGAAGATCATCGTCGCAAAACCGGCACGAGCCAGGGTCTCAGCAAACGGCACCAGCTGACTTTTCACGCCGCCCCAACCGTGACAGAGCAGAACCGCGGGGTGACCGCCCGCGGGCGGCGTCGAGGTTGGCAGATAGATCTCCGCGGAGATCCGCGTCCCCTCACTGAAGAGGGTTCGGGTGCGTTTTGTTACGTCGGTCAGGACCATGGTGCCTCGTGTATAGTGACTCTGCGTCTACATGCTCACTATCTCAGAATATTGTTCTGAATGCGCATTTCTTATATAGACGAACATGCACAGTTTCTGACAGACTGTCGTTCGTGTTCTGATTCGAGGTTTTTTCATGGCTGAAGCAGTGATCGTAGCAACCGCTCGGACCCCGATCGGCAAAGCATATCGGGGTGCGTTCAACGATACGCAAGGGCAGGCCCTTGCCGGCTCAGCGGTTGCGGAGGCGGTGCGCCGCGCAGGCGTCGAGCCGGGTGAGATTGAAGATGTCGTGATGGGTTGCGCCATGCAACAGGGATCGACGGGCTTCAATGTCGCGCGCCAAGCCGCACTCTGGGCCGGTATGCCGGATCGTGTGCCGGGCATGACGGTCGACCGCCAGTGCGGCTCCGGACTCATGGCCGTTGCCTCTGTGGCCAAGAGCATCCTCAACGGGGAGGTGCGCATCGGGGTGGCGGGAGGCGTCGAATCGATCTCGCTTGTCCAGAACGAACATATGAACCTGTACCGCGCAGGGGACCCGAAGCTGCTGTCGCAGGAACCGGCCATTTATATGGCGATGATTGAGACGGCCGAACTCGTGGCGAGCCGCTACGGTGTCAGCCGGGAGGCGCAGGACGCATACGCGCTGCAGTCGCAGCAGCGTACGGCGGCCGCGCAGGCAGAGGGCCGCTTCGGGGCCGAAATCATGCCGATCACGACAACTATGAAGGTCGTCGACAAGAAGAGCGGCGAGACCAGCTTCCATGAGGTCACCCTCAGTCAGGACGAAGGCAACAGACCGCAGACGCGGCTTGAGGATCTGGCGGCCCTTAAGCCGGTTTTCTCCGGCGGACAGAAGGTCGCGAACGGCGAATTCATCACGGCGGGCAATGCCTCGCAGCTGTCCGACGGTGCCGCGGCACTGGTGTTGATGGAGCGCGGGGAGGCCGAGCGTCGCGGTCTGCAAGCGCTGGGAGCGTACCGCGGCCTCGCCGTTACGGGCTGTGCGCCTGACGAGATGGGCATCGGGCCGGTATTTGCCGTGCCGAAGCTGCTCGAAAGGCATGGGTTGACGGTCGACGATATCGATCTTTGGGAGCTGAATGAAGCCTTCGCCAGCCAGGTTGTCTACTGCCGCGACAAGCTCAAGATACCGAATGACAAGTTGAATGTATCCGGCGGGGCCATCGCCATCGGGCATCCCTACGGCATGTCGGGCGCCCGGATGACAGGACACCTGCTTCTGGAGGGACATCGCCGCGGCGCACGTTGGGGAGTGGTCACCATGTGCATGGGCGGCGGAATGGGAGGGGCGGGGCTGTTCGAGATCTTCTGATCGGACCCCCAGCCGAACGCCATGACCTTTGACGATCTGTTTGCTTTAGAGCCTGCGGGTACCGACAGGTGGATCGCCCCGGGGGCGCCGCTGACGGATGAGCGCTGCGTCTTCGGCGGCCTGGTGATCGGTCAGGCCATCATCGCCGCGTCCTTTCAGACCAGACGTTGTCACGCGCTCCATGCCTTTTTCATCGGCATGGGCGCCAAGCAGGTGCCCTTCGAGATTGCCATTGAGCGCACGCGGGACGGAGGCAGCTTCTCTACCCGGGGCATCCAGATCCACCAGGGCGAGCGACTGCTGCTCGCGGGGTACAGCTCGCATCATGACGGCAACGACGGTCCTGAACATCAGGCGGCGATGCCCGATTTACCGGCACCGGAGGACCTGGAGAACTGGTATGTTCTCCGCGCCAAGCAGGCCGAACGGCTCGGAAAGCCCATGCGTAATTACCTGGCCGATCGGATGCTGGATTTTCGACCCGTTCCGCGCGCGGCTATGGGCCCCGGCGACCCCGGACTGACGCAGGCCATGTGGTTTCGCTCGCGAGAGCCGTATCGCGATGTTCTTTGCTTCCATCAGGCCGTCATCGGGTTTGCCTCGGACATTGGGCCGATCCACGTCGGCCTGCAGAGCCATGCCACGCCGGAGAGCGCACACGTGCAAAGCGCCAGTCTTGATCACAGCATTTGGTTCCACAGCGAGGCTCCGGCGGACGATTGGCTGCTGCACGTGCTGCACTCCCCGGTTGCGGGCAATGGCCGGGGGCTCTCGCACGGCACCATTTTTACCCGTGACGGGCGGCTGGTCGCCAGTGTGGCGCAGGAGTTCCTGGCGCGAAAGAAGCAGGGTTAATGTGCATTGTTTTGAAAGGAGAATGAATCGTGGCGATTGATTTAAGGGGACGTGTGGCGATCGTGACAGGGGCTGGCGGCGGACTGGGGCGGGCTCACGCCCTGCTTCTGGCACGACGCGGGGCCAAGCTGGTGGTGAACGACTTCGGTCCGCCGGTCAATGGTTCGCCCTCGGCGGCCGAGGCCGTTGCGAACGAGATCATCGCGGCCGGCGGCGAGGCCATCGCCAATCGGGGCTCCGTGGCCGACAAGGAGCAGGTGGAGGCGATGGTGGCGGCCGCGATGGAACGCTGGAAACGGGTCGATATCCTTGTGAACAATGCGGGTATCTTGCGCGACAAGACCTTCGCCAAGATGGATCTGGAAGACTTCCGGATAGTGATGGATGTTCACCTGATGGGCTCGGTGTATTGCACGAAGGCCGTTTGGGAGATCATGCGAACGCAGAATTATGGGCGAATCGTGATGACCACCTCATCCACCGGGCTGTACGGCAACTTTGGCCAGAGCAACTACGGAGCAGCCAAGATGGCGTTGGTCGGCCTGATGCAGACACTTGCCCTGGAAGGCAAGAAAAACAACATTCACGTAAACTGCATCGCCCCGACCGCGGCCACGCGCATGATGGAAGGGCTGTTGACCGCCGAGGTCGTCGCGCAGCTTAAGCCCGAGTTTGTAAGCCCGGGTGTGCTCGCGCTGGTTGCCGAGGACGCACCGACGCGGACGATCCTCTGTGCCGGTGGCGGCAGCTTCGAGCAGGCCAATATCACCCTCAGCCGCGGCATCTACGTCGGTGCCGGTGAGGATGCCGCAGAGCAGGTTGCGGCACGCTGGGCGGAGCTCGGCAGCTTCGAGGAGGCTATTGTTCCCGAAAGTTCCTGGGCGCAGGGCAAGACAGAGCTTGAAAAGGCCGGCATGGCCGTCGCGTGAGCTGTCTCCTGTACAGTGGTTCGGCATCCGCTTGAACGATCGTCAGCCACCCCGAACCTGGAGGGTTAGCAAGGCATTGCAGCACGATGCAGGTCTGCGGAGGACTGGCGATGAGCACGATCTTGGGAAGCGGCTTGGCTGTCGATCAAGGTGGGAGCCCCCCAACCTCATATGAGGTTGGGGACCCCATGCACTGGGTCGATCGTCTGCGATTCCACCTTCGCCGCCGGCAAATCCAGGAAGGCGTCGACTTACTCGAGAAGACCGAACCGCTCTGGGCATCGCTGCACGTGGCGGGGTACTCCCGCGCTGAGCTGCTTCTGCTGCTCGCGCAGTGGGTCGATGTGGGCTACCGCACACCTCTGTTCCTTCGGGGTATGCTCGATCTCGTTCCGGCACAGGATCGTCTGCAGTTGAGCGTCGGCGCGTACCTGAAAGTGAGTATGACCGAAGCGTTCGTCGCGCTGGCCCTGGACGATGCCGACCTGTCGATCCGGATTCTCGACGCTGCTCTCCGCGTAGAT
>CAXTBJ010000023.1:24045-47926 GCA_964242585.1 uncultured Bryocella sp. | reverse complement strand
AACACGATCAAAACAATGGCATCGTGCGCTCGATGATAGGTTGCCAGTAAACCGAAACCGCACCAGGCGCCCACAACAGCGAAGGGACGATCCTCTTGGGGGTCGCTGTTCCGCAAAGTGGCCCAAAGCAGCGCTACGCCGAGCAAAGCAAGAAGAGGCATGGCGAAGTACGGCATCCACGGCGCCTCGGCCGACCAATATCCGAAAAGAGAGTGCATCGACGTAATCTGAGCCGTGACCGTAAGAATCTCGTGGGATGCGGCGTTCATGGACCCGCCCATCGCTACCTCCTCTTTCACCATGCGAATGTAACTGGCGGTCTGCAGCATCAATTGACCGCGCGCAGCCAGCCACAGGCCGATGACAGCTAGGCTTGCAACTGTAACCGCACAGGTCTGGAGAGCAACGATGCGGGTACGGTGGTTGGGGGTAAGCACCAACGCGATAAGCACCCAGAGCGCAAGGTGCGGTTTCAGAAGAAGACCGAGACCCAGCGCAGCGGCACGCAACCAGGAACTTGAATCCCTCCGTGCGGCGACCGCATACATGCAGCTTGCCGCAACCAGGATGGAAACATTTCCTACCTCCAGGCCGAAACTTACCAGGGGCGCTGCCGCGACGAGTCCGATCAAAATGAAGCGCCAGATTCGATTCAGTCGAAAGCTTTCCCAGCCGGACCTGGCGAGCACCACGGCCGCACCCGCAATGGCAAGCCCGCTCAGCGCCATAAATACATAAATAGCCGTAACCATGGACATCCCGGTCAAGAGCGCCATGACAGCCAAGGTGAAAGGCGGGTAAACGGGCGCGTGCGCAAACCAGCGCTCAGGCGGAGTCACATGGTTTCGCGCAAAGACCATGGCGATATTCGGAAAGTTATAAGCATCGACGTTCCGCGCGAGATTCCATGCCGCCGCATAGACAGTCTTGAAGTCTGTTCCGGACGCCGGCCAAAGATAGGGGTGAAATCCCTGCAGGATGCTGAGAGTCAGCCCGGCGATAGCAAGCAGGGAGGCGATCCATTCCGGCCACCAACCAGCCGACGGGCGTTCTTTGTTAGAAGGGACGGCAGTGGACGCCAAGCGGGACTCCTGAAGGGTATCGAACCTTGGTAGCGCAGGGGGATCTGCGGAGTTACGGTAGATGGCTCAGGAGAAGTGGACCGTCATACTGGAAGGGATACGGCAGTTCGTCCCCCAGCGTGAATGGCTCCGGGTGCAATACCTGCGCAGAAGCTGGGGAGGCTTGATCACCCTGTGCCTTGAAGAAATTGGGTTTGTAGCGACTTAGTGGCGAGGTGGCAAAGTTTAGCGGCTCAGCATGGGTGTCTACGGGTAGGGGGTCAACCCGGTAACGATGCTCCCGCAGAGCATCAAGGAGCCAATCGTCGCCGCTGGCAACGACAAGGTAATCCGATACCGAGTGTTGAAACGCGGCGAGCGGAACGATGGGGAAACCGTAGGCCTTCCGTCCGGCCCAGAAGTTCACCTCCCCCGAGGCTTGGTGCCGGTACTGCATGATCTCCGGGACGTCCATGACGTACAGTATGCGAGACCTCACGTCCGGGGGGGCGTACTCGTACAAGGGTGCGACGAGCATATTGTCGCTGACGACGATCGGTTCATGACCATCGTCGACCGTGCGCAAGGCTTTTAGGGTGTCATAAAAGGCTTCTTTTTGCTCCTGGTAGCAGTAGCCGATGTACGACTCTCGCACCATGAACCACAAAAGAAAGAGCAACAGGGTGACCGTACCCGCGCCGCGCACCTGTCCAAACGTACGATACCCAATGCCCACGGCGGCGATGGCGAAGCCAAGGCCTACCGGAATGACCATCCGGGATGACAGCATGCCGCCATGCAGAGAGGCGACCGCCCAGCCCAGATACGGATAGAGCATAAGAACCAATACGGCAACAACTTCATAAGGCCGACCACGGACGGTGTCGGAATGCGGATGGGCCGTACCATCCGCCAGGGCGCGTAAAGGCTGCGGGTAGAGCCGGGCACGACACCCATCACAAGGCTTGCTGAGCACCCAGAGCACCGCCGCGAGAACAAAGAGGAGGCACAAGGGAGCAAGCATCGCCTCCACCATCTCTCGATAGGCAAGCTCTGCCATGCCGAAGTACACCTTGTTCCAGGCGTATGGCTGAAACAGTGCGATCGAAGTTCGGATAGCCGTATGAAACACGAGCAAGGGTGTTCCTGCTAGAACAAGACACAGCCAAATCGGCCAATCCACGGCACGGAGCAGAACGGGGGAGGGCTGCATCTCCCTCCATAATCTTCGCGCTCGCTCGTAGGTACGAGTCAACTCGCCGAAGACAAGGGGTACAACCGCCAGCACGGCAAAGTAATTGGTGCATATTCCGGCAGCAAGGAAGCATGTCATGCCTACCAGCGAACGCCTACGAACGCCTGGGTTGGATACGGGATCGGCGGCTCGACTCCAGCAAAGAAAGGCAAGCATGGTGGTACCGAAAAAAATGGCGTACGAGCGGCAATCAAAGGACCACTCAAACCCACCCATACCCATGCAGATCAACACTGCGGTAAGTGCCCAGATGGGCGGAACGCGTCGCTTCAGGAAGAGGAAAAGCGCCAGCAATCCGGACCAGTAACCAAGAAGAGCGGGTAGCCGGTATACATAGGTATGTGGCCCGAAAACTCGACTGAAGGCGAGCACGGCAAAATGCGTAAACGGCGGATTTGGATCTGCACCGGCGGATAACGCTTGCCAGATGGCGCGGAACGATCCGAGGCGCGCCATATTGACGGTGATCAACTCATCCAGCCAAAGCAGCTTCAGTGAAGAAAGAACCGCAGTTGTGGCGAAATAGAAGAGGCTCAGCAAAGCAAAGGACTGAAACGGATGCAGATCAATCCAGTTGGCATCGGAACGCACAACGGGCGGCGGCACGGAGAGTTCAGGAACAGTAACTGGGAACGGTTCGCGGCCGACGCTGGTGCTCAAAGAGGAACTCCAAGTTGAATGTAGTGGACCATGGACTATAGTCTGTGGCGGACTGTAGTTTGTGGCGCACACAACCAAGTCATGTATCGTCCTGCGACAGAGATCATACGGTCCGCCGCATCATTTTCCTCTTGGCAAAAGGTGAACTCAGCCTTCTCCGCTTCTGAGTACAGGTGCACCGACCCGGCAAGCTCAATCATAAGGGGCTTGCCGCGCGGTTCCCTCCAAAAAGAGAGAACGCCGGGGAAGAATCCTCGAGCCGGCCTGAACGCCTTGCACCTATTCTCACCCCAGCTCCGCCAAAACACGTTTGGCGCTGCGCAGGTAAAGCCCATGGGCAAACCGGTACGGCCCGATGAAGTGGATAAACGAGGAGCTCTCGTATGGGATCTCCGGGTGGGCCCAGTAGGACACATAGCGCGGCGGCGGCAGGGGCAGCGGGGCGGGATCGTCCGCCCGGGCGGGATTGGCGATCAGCAGGTTGGACGTCAACTGCTCGCTGCCCCACTCGTCCCACTGGGCCCCGGCGAGATGGCGCATCCGATCCGAAAACCACGCGATCCGCTCCCGGGTGAGCGATCCCCCGGCAAAACCCACAAAACCCGCATTGCCGCGCAGGTACTTCAACTCCGCAGCCTCCGGCAGCTGGTCGAAGCCGCGCTCGCAAACCGCCTGCACCTGCGAGCTCGTACTCGTCTTCGCCCGCGCGCAGGCCTCCAGCATGGGTTCCACCTGCGGGTAGGAGCGATCGCCCAGCAGCGTGAAGCTGCGATTGGCCTCGATCGCGGCAATCACCTCCGGAATCGGCCCCAGGGTCAGCGTGTCGGAGTCCAGCTGCACGATAAAATTACCCTTGCTCCCGTCCTGTCTTTCCTTCCGTGCTCCAGCCTCACCCTCACCCTCACCCTCACCCAGATCGCTGATCAGCATCAACCGCTCCCAGCAACTGCCCCTGGGGCACGATCCGGTGCTCACCGACTCGATCGGCACCACCGTCAGCGACACGATATGCGCCCGCAGGGTGGCCAGATCCCTGGGATCGAGTGAGCCGTCGTTCAGCACCACGATCTCCGGTGAACGGCCCAACCGGTGGGCAAACGACTTCACCGCCAGCAGATACATCAGCACCTCGCCGTGGCAGAGCATCGTCACCGCGGTCAGCGGGCAGTCGCTCGGCGGCAGCGGCTTCGTCTTGAGCAGATCGCGGCAGTTCAAATTGAACCAGGCGCGGTGCAGAGCCCTCCTTGCGCGGAAGAACATATCGGCACCTTACCATGCTGCCCGCACCCGGACCATGCAACCCGCGGTGTCCGGTGTCTCGAAATGAATCACTCGGCGCGCCTCCGTGGTAGCCCGGACACTTTTGTCAGGTCGTGCTCGAACGCCATCGGGGCTACGTCGGTGCAGCACCCTTTCCCATACCCGCACGGCCCCGCAGCTGCCATCCGGCGATCCCCAGGGCCACCAGGGCCAGCAAGCCCGAAAAAAACTGCCCGCGCACCACCGCATAATCGCCGATATTCATCTGCAGCACATCCGTAGCCAGCGGAGGGTAGTTCAACGCCACGAGCGGCACCAGAAACGCCAGGGGCCACCAGACGCGCAGGCTGCGCATCGCCTGCAGCAGCACCATTACGGGCGCGATCAGGATGATGGAGTAATGCGTCCACGCGATCGGCGCAAAGATCGTCAATGAAATCAGCGAAATCATCGCACCCGCAGGCAGGGGCGCCGTCCCGGTCTCGGCGACAATGCCGCGATTGCTGCCAGGCGCGGTATCGAGACCTGCCCGGCGGCGGTCCAGCCATCCCCCCACCGCCGTACCCAGCAGCAGCAGCAGCGTCGACCCCAGACGCACGGCGGTCGGCAGCGGCAGGCTGTTGATGTCGAATACCTCGTCCGGCTCATAAAATCGCGCCATGGCCCAGGCCGCGAAGGACTGGTTGTTCTGCGCCACCAGCAGCACCCGCGAGACCCGGTGCAGGCTCTCCAGATAGGCCCCGGTAAGCGGCAGCCCGACCGCTCCAACCGTGATCGCGATCAAAACGGCGGTCCACAGCACGGTGCTCAGCGCGGCGCGCCAACGGCCCGTGATCAGCCAGTAGACGACCAGGGCAATCGGCGTCAGCTTGACCGCGCCCGCGCACGCCACGGCCAACCCGGCCCAGCCCGCGCTCCGCCAGCCGCGCCCTCCATGCTCGGCCAGCACCAGCCCCGCGATCGTGAGGAAAAAGAACAGCGCGTGGGTCTGCATTAGGAACATCGCGTACACGAACGGCTGCGAAAACCACAGCCCCAGCAGCAAGAGCGCCATCGCCCACGGAGAAAAGACCGCGGGCGTCCAATATCGGCCCACCAGCCACACCGCGCCCGCCAGCGACAGCAGGACCAGCAAAAGAAATACATGCTTGAACGCTGAAAATTGCGTGTGGTCGCAGAGCGGTTGCAGAATGTAGGCCCAAAGCGGCGTCTGCACATAGGGGTGCAGATAGCCGTTGAAACCGCCAGCCCGCCCCAGGTGCTCCCAGGTGCCGGTCAGGTCGCCGATATTGGCAAAGTTCTCCGCGTCATACACGTACAGCACGCCGGTGTGCCCCGTCGCCACCAGCCGGCAACCCACGTAGGAAGAAGACAGATCCTCCCCCGTCTCACGCCAGAAACGGAGCGCGCCCGCAACCACAAAAAGGGCCAAAACCGACACGATCGCCCACTGCCGCATGGTGTTCTGGCGAAGACCTCGCTGCATCGCACCTCCCATCTTGCCGGTAAGCGGCTATACCTCAAAAAGTTCAGAAAGAACTCCAAGAAATGCCAGAGCAGAACTGGGTTACCCATAGCCAGCCCCCCTACGGCGCTGGCCGTATCCCAGACCCTGTAAAGCCCTGTCGACAACCTCCGCATCCTAACAAAAGCGGCCAGGCACGACGGCTAGCGGCACTCGGCGGCGTCTTTCGATACCTTTCCAAGGCACTTTCTGGAACTTTTCACTTTCATAGATGCACCGCGCGTGCCGTGCCACCTGCCTCAGTTCCCGGCAACGGGTACCGGAAACGCCAGCGCCTCGACACGCGGCGGCAGACACATGCGATCGTTGCAAGCCTGATAACGCACCCTCAAGCCCACCGGCAGGGTAGCCAGGGCGGTGTCCAGCCGGGCGGAAGGCCGCAAGCGCAGACGCAGGGTAAACCGCGCCCGGTTCCGGTAGTAGCTGACCATTCCGGTACGGCCTGGTTCAGGAGCGCGCACCGGCCGGTCCGCGCCCACACTCACCAGCGCGGCCGGGCCCTCCGCGGGCGTGCTGAACTCCAGCGGCGAGGGACCGTCCTCCGGCTCTTCGAGCGCATACAGATGCCAACCCGGATCGATCGCGGCAATTGCCACGGCATGGAACTCCTCACCAGCCACGGCTGAGCCCGGGAAGGTCTGTGCGAGATGCCAGTGCACCGGCGAAGGCGCCTCCGGTATCCGCCCCGGACCTTGCAGCAGCAGCGTGCAGGCCAAACCGGCATATATCCTCACCGACTCCCCTGCACCCCAGCCGAGGCGTAAGCTGCCTGCAGAATCTGGTGCGTCGCGGGGTCCTGCACCCAGGCCACAACCCCGAGCTGCGCCGCGTCGAACGGTAGATCCTTCGTTAGAAAACGGACCTCACCGAACCGGTCGTTCTCCCGCTCGTAGGCATCCAGGTACGTGCGCAGACCCTGCTGCAGGCTTTGGACGTCGAAGCGGGCCTCCACGGCTTGCCCGGCCGGCGGCGATCCGGCGGGTAGCTGCAACCGGGTCTCCGGCCCCAGAGCCCGCACCACCATGCGGTGAAAACGCACGCCATTTTCGCCGCTGTAGCGGACATGGTCTTCCACCAGCGCGACCTGCGCCACCAATTTGGCCGGCAACGGCATACCGCCCTCAACGGCAGGCAACACCGTCACCTGCGCACGGATCGCACCCCCCGTGGCCGCCGCCCGCAGGTCCAAACGCAACGGACTCGGCTGGGCTGCCTCATCCTCCAGTTCGTCCGCAAACCCAACCACCACATTTTCGGCATCGCCGCGGGTCGATCCGGCCACGGGCAACGGTTGGCCATCCAGAAACGCCTCCGGTGTCGTGCCGACGCGGTACCCCGCCGCCCGCGCCTCGGAGGCCGGGTTCGTCAGCGGATCGGGCCGCGGAATATGCTCGTCATACTCCAGCACGGCAAGGTCCCGGCGGCCATAGGTCGTCAGCAGGCTTTCCACGGCAAGATCCGAAGCCACGCATGGCAGGCAGCCGGAGCCGGTGAACAGCTCCAGCAGCACGGTATGTCCTCCGGTCGGCAGCTTTCTCGGCGGCAGGGTGAACACCGCGGGAAAGAGCCTGCGGTACACCGCATCGATCTGCTCCTCCAACCCGGCCTTACCGCCGGTACCCCCTCCCCCTTCGTAAAGTCGCTGCATCTCCGCGCGCCATCGGTCCGGCAGCGCCCCGGTCGCCTCCGCGCGCTCAAATGCCTCCAGCGCCGGCCCGTCCTGGTGCCGGGTAAGCGCCAGCTCGCCGCGCAGCTCGTTCACCTCGCTCGACACGGGATCGAGCCGGTACGCCTCGCCGAGCAGCGGCTCGGCCGCCTCCGGCTTGCCCTCGCGAAGCTCGACTTTGGCCATCGCCGCCAAAAACATCACCCGATTTTGCAGGAAATCACGGCGTACCTCCCGCGCCGTCAGGGGCGGCAGCTTATAACGGCGCTGCACCGCGGCTGTTTCGCGGCGAAAGCCCTCCGGGGTCATCGCCCCGAGCGCCTCCTGCGCCCAGTGTCGCGCATCGGGCAAGTCCGCTCCATTCGGTTGCGCGCTCGCCAGCGCATCCGCCACCCGCGCCTCCTCGATCCAGCGCTCTAAACCCGCCGGCGCCTCGGCAATCTGCTGCGTTGCCCACCGATGAATCGCTTCCGTTCGTTCAGGGAAGCTGCGCAGCTCGGTCTCCAGCGCCAGTTCCGTGGCCCGGGGCCGCAAGGCACTCTCAGGGTAATCTTCGGTAAACCGTTGCAGCGCTTCTATCCGCTGCACAGGGTCCACCGTCGCGCGAGCCGCCCGAAACGCATCCCGATCTTCAGCCCCCTGCCTGGACTCGACGGAGGAATCTAGTACAAGTTCAGACTTCGACAGCGTCGGAATGCCCTTGAGAGCTCCAGGAACCGGCGTCTGCGCCCGAAGCACCGGCCCAGCCGAAAGGGCAAGGCAACCGCACCAGGCAGCCAGGAAGACAGAACATATCGTCCCCTTTCCTGCTCTCCAAAGCATATCGAATCGAGGCAAGCTGCCGAGAGATCTACTGCGGCTGAACAATCACGGGCTCCTTCAGTCGAATGGTCTGTTCCGCGCCGGCGCTCACGGCAACCGGAACCCCCTGTGCCAGGTATTTACTCAACGTGTGGACATCGGTCCAGGATAGATTCCAACCTTCCTCTATGGCGACGGCGATGTATGTACCGGGAGCGATGTTCGGAAAGGTAAAACCACCGTCCAGATCGGTCTGATCGCGGCGGAACAGGTCTTGACCGGTATCCGCTCCGGCGGGAACCAGAATCAGCACGACCTCGACAGCGGGCCGGCCCTTGCGCTCGGCAACCCCGGTCACGGTGATCGGGCCCCCTGCCATCATGACCTTGACCTGGAGAACCGCGCTCTCCGCCTCATGGCCGATCACCCGGATCTGCCGATCGGTGACCGGCTGCCCTTGCACGGTCACCCCGGCAAGCGCCATCTGGCGGCCGTCGTGGAACAGTACCGGGCGGTACTCCCCGGCGGGCACATGCGTGAACTCGGCAATTCCCTTCTCATTCACGGTGCCCGAAGCAAATCGGCGCTCCCGGCGCAGATCGCGAAGATTGATCTGAAACCCCGCAAGTCCGGCCGGGAGCGCAGCGCCGGGTTGCGGTTCAACTTGCACAATAACCGTAGTCGTATCCGGTGCAGCCGCGGCCAGCAGGGCCGTGCTGGACCCGGTCGTGAGATCGATCGTCTGCACGTCCACCGGAGCGCGATTGCCGTCCCCGAGCTGCTGCACCGTGTACTCGCCTGGGGCCAGACCGCTGATTTGCAGTACCCCATTGATCACGGCCCCCTGCACAGGAACCCGTTCCTGTGTGCCGAAGATCGAGCGCGTCAGCGTGGGCATGGGCACCCGGTTTGGGTCCGCGCCGGGCAGTCCCTGCACCGTGACCGTCACCGCGGGAACGGGCCTCATCTGCATGTCGGCGGTGACCTGCTCGCCGCCGCGTAGAAGAAGGGCTGTGGCCTGCTCCGCCCGCAGCGCCCCAGGGTAAAACACCGTGGGATAGGCGACATCGAGTGCCGGATCGACCGCCGTCCGATACGGCATGCCGTTGCTCTGCGCATCGTCGGCCGCGTGCACGGCATACCACGGCGTCCCGCTGGCTGAAACGAAGTAGCGGCCCTCGCCCAGATTGCGGAACGCATACCGCCCATCATCGCCGGTCGCCGTGGTATTCACGCGGCGTACCCGCTCCGCCGCCGCCGCCGGGTCCTCACGATACAGCGAGACACTCGCCCGCTCCACGGGTTCACCGGCATCGCTGAACACGTGGCCCTCAATCGAGGCGCTCGGAGCCAGTTGCAGCAGCAGCGAGCCCGTGGCGAACCCCTCGCCGGTAACCACCGCCGAGGACAGCGGACCATGCTGCAGGTAGGCCGTCTGCAGATAGCCTCTCGCCCGCCCTGTCAGCCGGTAACGCCCGGCCGGTACCGCTTCGAAACGGAAGCCGCCCTCGGGCCCCGCGACCGTTTCGGTCACGACTTTATCGGTCTTCGTGTCTTCAAGGCTCAGCCGGGCCTGGGCAAGCGGATGCCCGTCGAGCGCGCTCACCACCCTGCCCGCAACCCGCTCCCCCGCCGCTTGCTGGGCCCAACCCGGCAAACACAGACTGCCGTTCGCCGCCAGTAAAATCGCGCACAGGCCCGGCAGGCAAAGAGCGCGGCACCGCCTGAAAGCGTGTCCCAGGAAGACATGCAAGAAAAGAGAGCGCCTCAAAAGAAGAGCGCGCCTCAAGAAATAAGCGCGTCTCAAGGCCCCACCCCGGCCGAGTCTCCCGTCCATGCGGCGTCCGCGGTCTGCTTGCCCACCTTGATGCTGACGATCTTGCCCTTGGCGGCCAGAATGTGAATGGTTTGCTCTTCCCTGTAGGCGGTTTGAAAGATATCGCCCGTACCGGCCAGCAAAACGTAACTTCCCGGCGGCACGTTGGCAATCGTGTAGCTTCCATCCGACTGCAGGGTACCGAGCCGCAGATCACCTGCGCCCTCCAGCGGCACCAGCGAGACCACGCCTCCCCATCCTGGCGGATCTGCCGTCCCCGACGGTCCCGCTCGGTTCACCTTGCCGGTCAACTCACCCGCATCATCCCGCACCGTAATCTCGATGGGATCGCGCAAGCCATGAGCTCCCACCGTAACTGGATGCCGTGACAGATCAGTGCCGCCACAGGTCATGGCGGCCACATAACCGGCCGAAATGTCCGTAAACACGTCATACATGCCCGGCTGCACGTTATGGAGCGTCAAATCGTCATTCGCATCCATAAGACCCGAGTCGGAAGGGCCCAAGCTGCCATGATCCTCCGGCCGCAGTCTCACACTCACGGACGAAGGCTGATTGCGTCGCTCCTGCGAGAGCTCGAATTTCACATGCACCGTCACATCTCCCGGCGGCGATAAGGTCACCGGTGCGGTATGTACGGGAGCGCCGGATACATGCAGCACCACATTCGCAAATGCCTGTTCCTGGCCATAGCTCGCCAGGCCAAGGCTGTAAGTGCCGTTCGGCAGCGATCCCTCAACCACACCCTCACGCTGGTTATAGCGGAACGGATAATCCTCCAAGACCTGCGCTCCTGTCAGCCGCGCATTGATCGCTTGCCGAACCGTGCCAACCGCCACCGGCACACTCACACGGTAGAACATCTCCCGGTGCAGGTGCAGCACGGCCTGAACCGTATCGCCAAAGTGCAGGTGCAGCTTGGTGGAACCGGGGATATCCGCCGTGTCCCCATAGAAGACGGGCGGGTATGCAAGCACCGAATCCGCGTGTTCGCGTGCGAGCGGTTGATCCCCCTGCCAAGTGCTGGTCACCACCGTGTATTCGCCCGGGCGAAGATTGCTGAAATGGAACTCCCCTCGGCCATCCGTCGAGTAGCTGCCGACGGTCTGCCAGGACCGCCGCCCATCGGCGGCCTGATTGAGCAGAAGTTGCACTCGCACCTCCGCCGCGACCTCCGCGCCTTCCGCGGAGACACGGCCGTCGATCGTGGCCGCGGGCATCAGCCTGAGCTGCAAATCGGTGCTACTCAGCTTGTCGTCGATCGGCAGGTAGTTTCGCGTCGTATCGGCTAAAAATCCAGGTTTCTGTGCCTGTAACGATAACTCTCCGAATGGGCTGAAGGCACTGATTCCCGCAGACGTCATCCTTACGGAACTATCCTCCCTAGAAGCCGGAACACTCAGTTTGAGTGCGAACCGGCCCTCGCTATCGGTCATGGTGGCCAGCCGGCGATCGGCGGAGGTGACCAGGGTGCGTGCCAGCGGCGCACCTGTCACCCCGTTCACCACGCGGCCATGCACCGCATAGACGGTATCCCCCGCAGCCTGAGCAAACAAAACGCTTCCGCCGAACAGCCGTATGCCAAGTAACAGCGCAAACAGAACAACGTCTGAGAACGAAAATTGCCGAAATGGGACCCCGGCCCTCGGTCGCGGCCGGTCGGCGCCTCCGCCGCTCTTCAGCGTTCCGCTACGTTCCCTCATGAGCCAACTCACCCCGTTGAAGGCGCTCCCTCTGTCTCCTGCCGTCCCCTGCTTACGTTATCGACCGTTCGCGCCAAAACTTTAGGATTTTTTGCAAAATGGTCACAAATATCCTCGAACGCCTCAGGATTGGAGCAAAAAGGGACAGACAAGCCAGATCTTGCCCATTGCTGGCATACTGCTGGACAACAAATCTTACTGATCTCGAAACAGCGGTGATCGTCTCCTCGTCAGGGGAACGACCGCGAGTGCAGGAAGGCTGCGTTTTACGATGGAGAGCTCCGGCCTCCGATATTCCCCTGGCACCGGCAGTCCTTCGTGTGCGCGGATGGAACAACGATTCCATTCGCCTCCCACGTTTGGGCGATTCAAATCTCTCCACCCCGGCGACTAGACTCGCCCTCACTTGTTCGACTTAGGCCCATTCATGATCGATCTCTCTGCCTCCCTCGTATCTCGCCGCCCCATCCGCCGTTTTCACCCGGTTCGGCTCGCGGCCTCGCTCGCGCTGTTTATTGAGCTTGCCCCGGCGGCCCTCCACGCCGACGCGCAGGGCCTGCAGGTCACCTACGGCGCCAAGGGCGTGCAGAATCTTGCCTTCAACGGCATGTCGCTTGAAAACACGGCGGCGTACCCCTCTGACGCCTTCCACATCTGGCATATGAAGATGACCGATCTTGCCGGCAACGTCGTCGGCAGCGGCCAATACGGCTGGGGGGAAAACAACAACGGCAGCTCCTGGAACGCGCAAACCAATACCGAAACCTACTCCTTCAATTGGGGCTCGGTCGGCGTCCAGTTCGCGCAAAACGGCAACAATCTTGACATGACCGTCACCGAGATCAACTACGCCAGCTCCGGCGTGATCCTCGATGGGGCGGAGATCTACCCCTTCGCGCTGCACTTTCCGCAGGACCCCGCCGGCTTCAGCGGCTACAACCAATACGCCATCACGACCACCGGCCCGGGGGTGAGTTCGGCGGATTTCGGCTTCGGCATCGTCACCGCCGTGCTTCCCAACGAGGCGAACCCGCTCTACACCGGCTGGAAGAACGCCGGCTCCGCCACCTACACGCCCATCATGACGGGCACCGCGCCCGACGGCCTGGCAGCTTTTCTACCGCATAATGACGCTCCCGTGCAGCCGGGCAGCGCCTTCTCCTACACGGTCTCCCTGCGCTTCACGCCGGAGGGCACAGCGGCCAACGCCGCCGACGCCTATGCCAGCTTCGCCGCGACCTACCCAAGCCAGATGACCTGGACCGATAAGCGCATCCTCGGGACCGCTTACCTCGCCAGCTCGCCCGCCGGCGGCGGCGACATCACCCAGTCCGGAGGCTTCCCTACCAATCCGCGCCGCTACTTCAACGATGCCTCCGTGGACATCACCACCGCTGCCGGTCTGCAGGCATTCCAGAACCGTATGCTCGCCCAGGCCGCAGCCAATACAGCCAACGCGCAGAATCTGAATGCCCAGGGCGTTATTACCTGGGATCTTGAGGGAGAGCAGTACCCGCAGACCACCAGCTACGTCTGCTCACCCGATCAGATCGCCACCGTGGCGCCGGAGATGGAAAGCACGATCACGGACAGCTCCTCCCCGTATTACGGACAGAAACTGGACGACGCTTACTTCAAAACCATGGCGAACGCCGGGCTCAGGGTAGGTCTCTGCCTGCGTCCGCAAAGGTTCATCCTGGCCTCCAACGGCACCGCCAGCCAGAACTATCTTTCGGGGAACGCTGCCATTGTCGCCAACCTGGAAAACAAGGCGCGCTATGCCAATGCGCGCTGGGGTGCGACGGTCTTCTATGTCGATTCCACCGTCGATATGAATGGCGGAACGCTCGATCCGGCGATCTTTGGGCAGCTCATCACCGATCTGCCCAACGTGCTGTTCATCCCGGAGGAGAGCACACCGCGTTATTACGCCTACTCCGCCCCGTTCTACTCCTTCCTGTTCCACACCAGCCTGGGTACCCCGAGTACCGTCTATAACTACTACCCGAAGGCCTTCGGGGCCAATCTGGTGAACGACGTAGCGGCCTCGACCCTGGTGCAATACACGCCGCAGCTGACGCAGTCGGTTGCGGACGGCGACATCCTGATGGGCCATGCCGACTACTGGCAGGCCAACAACCCCGCGCTGGTCTCGATCTATCGTGCCGCGGGCCTCGGAACGCCCACGGCACCGACAACTCCGGCGATTACCTGGCCCACTCCCTCGGCCATCCTCTACGGAACGGCACTTTCCGGGGCGCAACTGGACGCCGCGGCAAGCGTTCCCGGCACATTCACGTACACCCCGGCGGCGGGCACCGTTCCCGGCGCGGGTGTAACGGCCCTGATGGCTACCTTCACGCCTAGCAATCCGAGCGCCTACACCTCGGTGAGTGCCGACGTAAACCTGACCGTCGGCCAGGCTACGCCCACGCTCAACTGGTCGGCGCCGGCATCCATCGTCGCCGGGACCGCGCTCTCAGGCGCGCAGCTGAACGCAACCGCAAACATACCGGGGACCTTCAGCTACTCGCCCGGGGGCGGCACCGTGCCGGCGGCCGGTAAGACGCAACTCAGCGTCACGTTTACCCCGGCGGACACCAAGGACTACACCACGGCGACCGCCGGCGTGCCGCTGACCGTAACGACACAGGCCATTCCTGCAACGCTTTCATGGGCAACGCCGGCTGCCATCACCTACGGGACGGTACTCTCGGGTGCGCAGCTGAATGCCACGGCCAACGTGCCGGGGACCTTCAGCTACACGCCGTCTTTAGGCAGCGTTTTGGGTACGGGAATGCAAACCTTGGCGGTAACCTTTACACCGTCGGGCGCCGGCTACACCGCCGTGGGAACAACACGCCCTCTGAGCGTGACCCAGGCCACGCCGCAGATCTCGTGGAGCACGCCGTCTCCGATCACAGCCGGTACCGCGCTCTCGGGCACGCAGTTGAATGCGACGGCAAGTGTCGCCGGCACTTTCACCTACTCGCCTGCTGCCGGAACGGCTCTAGCTGCGGGCACCTACACGCTGACCGCCACCTTCGTCCCGGCGGACAAGGCAGATTTCAGGGCTCAGCCTATCACCGTACCGCTGTTGGTGAGCGCCGCATCGGCTGGACCGGTAACGATCCTATCGCCCTCCACGGGGGCCACGGTCTCCGGCCTGATCTATATAACGGGACAAATTACCGTTCCACTCGACGCGGCGGGTTCATGCCTCATTTTGGACGGCGCTGAGGTTGGAACACGCCGCGTGACCGGGGGACCCTTCGTGTATCCGCTGGATACAACGGCTCTCACTAACGGACAACACATCCTGACTATCTACGCGCACGACATAGGCAACAACAATTACCTATCCAACGCCATCATCCTCAACGTCGCAAACGGGCCGGCAATAACGCGATAAACCTGACAAAACAAAGGATGGAGGGAATGGCAATCCCATTCCCTCCATCCTTGCCGCACCGAATCATCAACTCAAGGTTCCGGCAACGCACGACTGCTCATCGAAAAGCCATGCTGTTGAGCTTGCGCTAGTTGGTGCTGTCGCGGAACACGTTGATCTTATTGTGCGCGCTCACCACGTGCGTCTGCTGCTGCTGCAGAAGGGCGCGGATGGAGCCCGTCACCGACGTATCGTCGAGCGCCGCGGCATAGGCCTTCTTCGCGGCATCCTCACCCTGCTCCGCCGTTTCGAGCAGCGTATGGTCCCCGCCGCCGAGCGCAGCCTTCACATCGCCCCACGTACGGTGCACGGCAGCCGCCGCGGTGCCGCCCACATCCGTCATCCCGGTCACGGATGCCAATTCTTTGGCGAAGGTACCGCGGGTCTGAGCCTCGCTCATGAAAAACGACTTAATTGCGGGGTCCTTGATGTGCTCGCCGATATCGACATAGCCCTTGGCTCCGTCGTGCAGGACCTCGATTACCACTTTAACCAGCTCATTGCTGTCTGCCATTTTGCGATCTCCTCGTAGCCCCTTTTTGCACCGGCTCGAAAGCTGTGATGGGCTGATCGGCTCGGGCGTTGGCCGGTTCACGCGAAGGTTGCAACACATTTCACCAGCGCACCGATCCATTGCCCCGATGAAGCAGGGTGGAAGTCATTGCCTGCAGACCGCACGTAAAAGGAGCGACAATCGCCTTTAATCCGCCACGATCCGCTCCCCCGGCACGATAGGCCGGGTGCGCGGCAGCAGACCCGCCGCCGCGACGGCCCCCACCAGGACTAGAACCAGGACGTACACCCCGAGTTTGGTCACATCGGCGGTATGGGTGCGCGGCAGTGTCTTCCACAGCAGCAGCAGGGCGGTCTGCGCCAGCGTCGCAGCCCACACCGTGCCGTAGAAGTATCGGCGCTCCGTTCCCTCACCCCGCGTGGACCGCCGCACACGCGGCAGCACCCCGAAAAGGCCGAGCAGAACCGTCGCGATCAGCACAGGCAGGTACAGTCGGCTGTAGATCGCCTGCATCATCCATCGGCCGGTGACGGCCGCAACCGTCGTGCCGATCAGGTTCATCAGCGCGAAGTTCACCGCCGCGTTCCAGCCGAAGGTGTAGCAAACGCGGCGATACAGCGGATTGGGCCGGTCTTCCGTGAAGCGAAGGATATAGGGCGCGGGTTCCGCCCCAGGCAAACGGCCCCGGGACGCCGCCACCCCCGTCCCCAGCAGCACCGCAGCCAGCCAGACCAGGTTCCAGCGATTGGCACGGCCCGCAAAAAGATCGAACGTCAGCGGACCGGGGGCCAAAAAGAACACAAAAATCCAGAGCGGCCAGTGCAGAACCCGGTACAGCGTCGTGTTGCGGGTACGCATACGGCGCGCATCGGCCAGCTCCACCCGTTGGGCAAGGTTCATGGCAACAAGGTACCGCGTCCGGCAGGCAGATCGTGCTCCCCAAACTCAGGCTACTTGCTTTTGACCGCAATGACCTCAATCTCCAGCAGCGCCCAGGGTGCGGCCAGAGCGGCGACCTGGAACGCCGAACGCGCCGGCTTGTTGGGCTGCGCCGCCGTGCCGAAGTACTTGAGGTATTCGCCCTGCATCCCCGGAAAATCTAACTTGCCTGTCTTGGGATCGGGTCCGAGAAACACGGTCATCTTGACGACATCGCCCATATCCAGCCCCTGCGCCTGCAGGGCCTTCTGGATCTTTGCAAAGACACTGGCCGCCTGCGCCTTGGTGTCGCCGTACTCGGCGGCGGTCCCCTTCTCTTTGTCCGCCGGTGTAACCGGATCGGCGAGTTGGCCGCTCAGGTAGTAGGTGTCGCCCACCCAAACGCCGGTCGCGATCGCGGCCTTCTCGGTCTGGATGTGCCTCACCGTCGTCTGCGCCTGCATAACGCCGGTATGTCCGAAATACCCGGCCAGCATTGCCGTCGCCAGCATACGTTTGCTCACACTCTTCATGTCTCTCCCTGAAATCTGCGAGTACCTGCCCGAAGCCCGCCTAAGCCGTAATGGCCGAGCCCTGTCCCGCGAGCCGCGCCGCCTTCACGCGGTCGCTCACCAGCTGCACCGCCCGCAGCGCGCTGAGGCACGCGCCCTCCTGCCAGGCGACGATGTGCGTGGTGTGATCGCCGGCGAAGATCACGCGGCCGTCCGGCTGAATCAGCGTCTCGTACCCCTGGTTGGAGCCCGTGCGCGCCGCCTCGGGCGCCGCCCCCTGGCCGGTCTGGCGGTTCAACGCCACGCCGGGAGCCTGCTGACTCATGGCGGCCTTGCCGTTACCCCCGGGCACACCGCCCGGGGCGCCGCGGCGGTCGGAGGGTTCCCCACGATCCTCCCCCGGACCATAGGCGCGTATCCACGAGCCCTCGTTCCACTCACTCTTCCCCCAGCCGTAGTAAACAGGCTTTTCGAGTTCGTGGCCGTGGCCGGGGTGCAGCCGTTCGATCGACTTGCGGCTCTCGGCGAACTTGGCCTCCAGCTTCATGGAAGCAAACGGCGTCCGGCCCTCATCCGAATAGCCGCTGACCACAATGCCGCGCTCGGAAAACAGCCCGGCCGAAGGAAACCAGATCGGGCTGCAGCCGGTCGTCACAAACTCCAGCCCACCGTAGATGTTGTAATCCTGCTCCCAGAACCGCCGGCTCTCCCATGCCACCTTGTAGGCGTTCGCATAGGTGCACTCGCCGATTACCTTCTTGTAGGGCGCGCTCAGGTTGTTGTCGATCCTGCGCAGCAACGGCAGCGGCAGCGCGTTGATGCAGTAGTCGGCCTTCAGCGTCTTCGTCGCGCCGCCTTCCGCATAGCGGATCTCCACGCCGGAGCCGCTGTTGTGAATGGCGGTCACCGCGGCGTTGTACTGCACAATGTTTCCCAGCGCCTTGGCAAACGCATAAGGAATGCGGTCCATGCCGCCGACCGGCTGAAACATGGTCGCCTGCATGTCGAACTGCTCATCGAATAGCATGCCCTGCCAGAACTTGGCCTCGAGCAGTGTGTGCATGTCGATCGGCTCGGCGAGCGCCCCGCTCTCATCCCCTGCGCCGGCAACTTTGCTGTACCCCGCACGATCGCTGCCGCTGTACCTTCCGGTCTGATCGAGCGGCCCATAGACGCGCAGAAAATCCATCATGCGGCCCTTGTCGTCGCCGGTGATCTCGGCATCGAGCGCGCCCTGGTTCACGCACTTCATCAGCAGCTCGCTCACGTGGCCGCGGGTATCGTTCACCACCTGGCGCATCACCGCCGGCTTGCCGTCCATGGCGGCATCGTTCTGCATGTAGGCGGAGCGGCTCATGTTCACCTCCACCTGCAACTCCACGCCGAGCTTGCGGCAGTAGCCAAGGATATTGGTGTGAATTGAAGGCAAACGCGCCGGACCGAAGTTCTGATAGTGGTCCGGCGTCCATGTACACCGCTGCACGGTGCCGTCGGTCAGCTGCACCGTATCGCCGCCGCGGACCGTGTAATTGCGGCCGCCGGGACGGGAGCGCGCCTCGAGAACCGTGACGTCGTAGCCCAGGTTCTTGAGCTCGTAGGCTGAAGCCAGACCGGCGATGCCGCCGCCCAGCACCACCACCCGGGTGCCCTTGCCGGAGCCGGGCGTTGCCTGCACGGGTTCCGCCCTGGCCGCGCGCGCCTCCATCAGTCCCATGCCCTGCATGACGGCAAACGCCGCCGAATATCCGCCCGCCTGCCCGACCCGCGTCAGAAACTGCCGCCTGCTCACACCCATGTGTACACTCCAGCTTTGTGGCAAAACTTCCAGCGTGAAAACCAGGCCAACGGAAGCACGGCAAAACCGGCTCCGTAGACGGCAGTTTCAAGCGTCTACCGCGAGAATGAATTGCTTTGTGATGGTCACTTTCAATGTAGCGCAGAAGATGCGCTTTCACCAAAGCTGTGCAACAGCCTAGCCACTGTCCAACAATCCGCCGTCATCCTGAGCGCAAGCGAAGGATCTCTGTATTCTGCTCGCGGCTGCTCTACAACCCTCGAGGAACCCCATAGGACGAAAAAAGCCGAGGACGCTCCAAAACAGAACGGTCCGAGGCATAAGGCCCCGGACCGCTCTGTTCTACAGCTCACCGAAGCGAGGTTATTGGTTCGTCGTCAGGGTAAAGGTGGTGGAGGACGTAATCGTCGAGGTCACCGAATCCGTTCCCGTGAGGGTCAGCGTGTAGTTGTTCGTCGTCGAAACCGGGACAGGCGTGTTTTCTCCCGTGCCGCTGCCGCCGCAACCGCTCAGGCCCAGACCAAGCACGGCCAAAGCAGTGATAGCCAGCAGGGTGGGCAAACGGCGTGAGCGGCGGCGCGCGAGGAAGGCTATCCCGAACAGGCCGGCCAGCAGCGCAACCTCCGGTTTGCCTCGCCGCGAATCACCCGGCTCGCCCGGGGTCTCGGCAAGGGCAACCTTGTGCGCCAACTTCAGGGCCGGATGTACCTGTGGATCGCCTGTTGCCGAGCCGCACTCCGTGGCCCCCACCCCCAGCAGAAGCGTCGCCGGTGTGGCGCCTAAGACCTGGACCGCATAGTTCCCGTCCCCAATGGCCTGGGTCCCCGGATCCACCTCGTAGCAAACAACCGGCGCATTGCTGGGTGAGCTCAGGGTAAACACCACATTGCCGTTATAGCCGCTGGCCGGCGTGATAGTAACCGCCGATGTGCCGGCATTGTTGACATCGACGGTTAAGTTCGCTGCGGAAAGCGCGAAGGTACCCGTGGCCAGGGTTCCGGCCGTGATGTTCACCGTGGTCGTGCCTTTAGAAGCCGCATGCGTCGTATCGCCCGAGTAAAGCGCGGTGATCACGTGCGAACCGCCCGTGGTAGCCGCAACATAGCTGTAGGTAGCCGTCCCGGAGTTCGACGTTCCGGCCGTCAGCGCCACCGTCGTCGAAGCGCCTCCATCGACAGAAACAGCGACCGAGCCGGTCGGCGTCCCGGCACTGGCGACCGCTGACGCGACGTTAATCACAATGCTGTCCGTCACCCCGGCCGTCGGCGCCGCTGTTGCCGCAGCCAGAGTGGTAACCGTCGAGGTCAAGCCGGTGTTGCTGGTCGCGGGCCAGGCCGCAACCAGGTTGGCGAAGTTGATTGAACCCAAGCCCGTGGCCTGGTCGTATCCGGTACCCGCCGTGTACCCGGAAGCACCCGCCGCGGAACAGCCGGGGATGGTGCTTGTACAAGCAATGGTGCCCGAGGTGATGTCATGAAAGGCGGACGCGTACGTATTGGCGTTGGCAGCCAGCGCGTACAGCTCCGTGTTCATCAATCCCTGACCGGTAGCGTGCTCGGCTTGGTTCAATAGCGCCGTCAAACCCGCCATGATCGGGGCCGCAAAGCTGGTGCCCCCGGCCACCAGCACATATTTACCCGACGAGTCACGAAACCCGGTCGTGCAGCTGCTGGTCAGGTCCTCATCTTGCAAGTCGTTCAAATCGCTGGAGCAATAGAGGTACCCTGGATTCGACGTTGCGGCCAAGAGGGAGATATCCGGCAGCACACGCGCAGTGCCTGAAGGGATGCCGGCGACACCGGCCTGGTAACTGAGCCGTGTGTAAAGGCCGCTGGTGCCACCACCACCGGCCGCGATGCCGTATGTCGTCGAGTCCTCGTTCCAGACCACCTCTGGAACATAGCTGAGCAGAGAACTCACGACATCACTGCCTGACGCTGCGCTCCAATAGGTGTTCGAACCCGCAGTCGAAGCGCCCGAGGCCATCTGCGTACCGCCGACGGCGGTCACATAAGGGCTGCTAGCCGGAAAGCTTACAGCTAGCTGCTCCTGCACGGCCGTACTCTGTCCTGTGGACCCATAGCAGGCTTCGGAGCCGTCGTCCCCCGCAGAGGCGAAGATCGTCTGACCCTGCGCCATGGCCTGCGGGTAGTACACATTGGCATTGTTAAGATCCTGTGTGGACACCAGCGGCTCACATGCACCGTAGCTGATACTGAGCACCGGAGCGATGTCCTCGGTGATCGCGTAATCCAAAGCGTCGAACGCTCCGAAATTTCCGGAATTGCCCGTATAGACCAGGTACACATTCGCACCCGGGGCCATACCGCCGGCGTACTCCAGATCGATGTCCGACTCCCCCTCATCCCCGGAGGAGACGCCGGAAACTCCCGTACCCGGCATCAACACCAACGTCGGCGGATTCGCGGGCAGACCCGCGGCACTTTGAAACGCCGCGATATCCGCGGTGGACACATAGGACTGTCCCATCACCGCGATGGCCTGACCCACACCCGTGTACCCGGCGCTGTACACCGCCTGCACGTTGTACATGGTCGCCACATCTTTGGGCGTTAGGTAGTGTTGCTGCGGGCTCGATTGACTGGAGGTAAAATCCGGCGCCGGCTGCGGTCCCACCGCATGACGCACACTGGGCTTGGGCCGGAAGTCCGACGTGTGCAGCACCGCGGCCACTACCGGGGCCAACGCAGCCGGCAACGACAGGTCTGTCGAGGGCGCAAAGTGCGTCTCCCCGTTCAACGTGTAGCGATGTAACTCGGTGGCGAACGCCGCACCGACCGAGCCGGCCGTGCCCGAAAATGTGATCGCGTTGCGGCTGCGATTGACCCCATCGATGCTGAATCCCTGGGTTTGCAGCCACGTCTGCACCGCGGCCAGGTCGGCATCCGCCATGCCGAAGCGCGCGGCAAAGGCGTCCGGCGTCAGCCACTGATGATAGAGCGGCGAGGAGGGATTGCCTTGCGCCGCCAGCAGGGTTTGCAGGTCCGCCTCCTGCGCGGCCGAGCGGGAAAATACCAGGGTCACCCCTCTGACGGCGGTCCCGGACGGCAGAATGCCCGCATCTGTAGAAAGCGCGGCCTGCGGGGGGCGCGATCCGGGCATGGACGTCGTAGGCCCTCCGGCAATGGCTCCCCTGAGCCGAACGGCAGGCGTTTGGCCGAAGGCGGAGCCTATAAAAACGAGGCTCGTAAACAAGAACGCTCCCCAAAAAGGGCGAGGAAGACGAAGCGGCTTCATACGGGTGGGTCTCTTTTCCATACAGCCTCAGGCGCGCGGAGGCGAGTGTGACGGGACGTCTTTCGTGTAGACGTGAATCCGGGAACAAAGTTCCGCGGCTTTGTATTCTCTCTCGACCACTCGGTGAACGTTTGAGCCACGCCGCCATGGCCCCATGAAGGTTCCACGCCTATCGCAGGACCCCGGCCAACTGCTCCCTGCCGACCTTGCGCTGCTCCCCGGACGCAAAGGTCTTCACGGTCGCTACGCCGTCGCGCACCTCGTCCTCCCCCAGGATCACGATGTTGCGGGCGAGCCGATCGGCCAACTCGAAGGCTTTGCGCAGCTTGGCGCCGCCATCGCCGACCTCCACCGCGCAACCCGCGCGGCGCAACTCCCGCGCCAGCGCGAGCGCGGCGGGATTCTGTGCCGCACCCAGCGGCGCCAGGTAGGCATCCAGCTTGGTCGCCGAGGCCGGCCGGCCCGTACCGGCGCTGTCCAGATCGGCCTGCGCCTGCAACGTCAAAATCAACCGGTCTTCCCCGATCGCAAAGCCGATTCCCGGCGCCCGCGCGCCGCCCAGGATCTCGCTCAGGCCGTCATACCGTCCTCCGCCGAGCAGTGCATTTTGCGTGCCCAGCCCGGTGGTCACCGTAAACTCAAAGGTTGTGCGCGTGTAATAATCCAGCCCCCGCACCAGCCGCGGATTCACGTGGTATAGCACCCCGCAGGCATCGAGCGCCGCCAGCACCGCCGCAAAGTGCGCGCGCGAGTCCGGCGTCAGGTAGTCCGCGATCTTGGGCAGCCCATTGATGATCTCCTGATCGCCCTCATCCTTAGAATCGAGCACGCGCAGTGGATTGGTCTCCGCCCGGCGCCGGTTATCCGGGCACAGGCGATCCTTCACCGGCGCCAACGCCTCGCGCAGGGCGGCGTTGTAGCGCGCGCGGTCCTCGGCAGAACCCACCGAGTTCAGCTCCAGCCGCCAGCCGCGCACCCCCAACTCGTCCAGCAGCGAGGCCAGCATCTCCAGCACCTCCGCATCGCGCAGCGGGCTCTCCGCTCCCGCGCTCGACGGCCCGATCACCTCCGCGCCGATCTGCCAGAACTGCCGGTACCGCCCCCGCTGCGGCCGCTCCCGGCGAAACTGCGGGCCGATGTAGTACAGCTTCTGCAGCCCACCTTTCTCGCCCAGCTTGTGCTCGATGTACGCCCGCACGACCCCGGCGGTCGACTCCGGCCGCAGGGTCAAGGACTGGGACCTGCTCCGCGAGCCGCCGGCGCTCTCCGGCTCCGCGCGTTCCTCCCCTCGGAGTCCCCGGTCAAAGTTTTCCACCGGGGTGAAGGTGAACATCTCCTTGGAGACGATATCGGTCTCCTCCCCCACACCGCGGGCAAACAGCTCCGTGGCCTCAAAGATCGGCGTGCGGATCTCGCCGAAGCCGTAGCGCGCAAACACCGCGCGGGCGGTCGCCTCCACACGGTTCCACAGCGGAGTTTGATCGGGCAACAGGTCACGCGTACCGCGCACGGCCTTAATAGAACTCATACATGATCCAGTGTAGAGGATGCCGCCCTGCCAACCGCGGTAGCGCCTCCGGACCGCGGCGCATGGCCGGAACCACCTGACCGGCCTCACAGACAGGCCTCACAGCCCGTTCCACCGCATCAGAACCTTTTAACGGC
>CAXTBJ010000023.1:21973-23945 GCA_964242585.1 uncultured Bryocella sp. | reverse complement strand
CAGCCGGGTTTCAGCAGCTGCAGTGCTGGGTTGCGCTGCCGATGGCGTCCCACTGCTCCGCCAGGAACGTGAACTGGGCAGACCACGGGTAGCGCGGCGGCGGATTGCCGTCGTTCATGCGCGGGCTGTTGAAGGTGGGCGTGGTAAACAGCACGGCGCCGTTCTTCGCGATGGCGCTGAAGCTGGCATGCCAGACATCTCCCGAATGGGTATGGTACGTCAGCGTGGTGCAGCTGAAGGTACCCGTTCCGTCGGAATGAAAGCTGATCTGACCATTGTCCTGTTCGCAATCGCCGCGGTGCAGTGGTGGCGTCCAGGGATAGGTCTTGGTCTGCACCACGTGAGCGTTCGGGGCGGCGGGGGTGGGCTCTAAAGGTTTTACGGCAGGAAGTGTGCTCATGGGACACCAATCTTTCTATTCTGTGTGGGTGAAAGGGACAAAACAGCGGCCAGGCACGGACGGCTTACGCTGCGATCAGGAGGGATTGCCGTCCCGGCGAGGCCACGCGGCCCTCGCTTGAGACTGACGGCTGCAGTGTACCCAGATCCGGACCTCGCGCCTTTCAAGGAAAGCTCAATTCAGCATTGAAATTTTCCTAATCTCCTAGAAGCCTGATCTCCTCAAGAGGGCGTATCTGTGAGTAACTCTCCTGCTGATGCACTCCTTCTATGGTGATCCATCCAAGGGGGATCAGGCTAACCCTGTGGGCGTCCGCACCGCCCCATCCGCCGCCCGGCAGGGTACATGGCGGTGCAGTCGAGGTGGTTCCGAGCATAGGTGCAGATCTGCGCGCCCTTCACGCGTGACATCGCCGAGCACCTGGGCTGAGGGATTGACGTAGCCGCTGGCCGGAACAACAGGCCGGCAGCCCGCAAAGGACGTAACACGGAGCTACCTCGAATCTCCCCCGGTGTAGCGAGACGCCGACGCGGTGTGGACATTTTGGTCAACACCGCAGTTACCTTCGTGCGAAAGAAATGTGTTGGAAACGCGCTCGGCGGCGATATCCTAACGGTGGCCAAGTTGGCGGGTTTGGAGGTGTTTTCATTGGCAGAGATTCGTGTTCAGGAGGGTGAGCCCCTCGAGAATGCCCTGCGCCGCTTTAAGCGGAAGGTACAGACCGAGGACATCATCAAAGAGGTGAAACGTCACTCCTTCTATCTCAAGCCGGGCGAAAAGCGCCGCGTAAAAGAGGCCTTGGCCCGCAAGCGCAATCGTAAAAAGGTGCGCAAGGAACAGGACTAAGTGCCCAAAGAGCAGGACGACAAGGCGTAAGGAGCAGGATTAACACTCTGCATCGCGGCTTGTACTTTGAGCTTGTGCTTGTAATAGTCGGCAAGCTGATGTTCTCAGGTTGTCGCCTCGATTAGGGAGGGGGAGCGCGGTTGGCTCCCTCTCCAATATCTGAATGAGTAAGTTTTCGGAAGATTTTGGGAGTTCTTTCCCTTTTTCGTGCGAAACTTACCCGTTCGACGGTGACTGGGTACCGTCGCCGTGAAGTTCCGGGCCCCTTGTTGCAAGTTCTACAGGTTCTTCTGCCGCACGCGAGCTTCCTCATCGATCGCGGCGCGGTAAACGAGCCTACATTCCCGACATCTGGGAGAGGGTGCCATGGACTTCATGGATCGCATTCTGAAATGCTCCGATTGCGGCAACGACTTCGTTTTTACGGCCGGGGAACAGCTGTTCTTCTTTGACCGTCAGTTCAAAAACGATCCCAAGCGCTGCAAGTTGTGCAAAGCCCTGCGCGCCGGTCTGGGGCGGGCCGCTGCCGGTCCAACCGCGACCGCGACCTTGCCGCTCTCACGCACCGAAACACGCACCGAGTGCTCGGCCTGCGGGATCGAAACTACCGTACCCTTTAAGCCGACACAGGGCCGGCCCGTGTTTTGCCGCTCCTGTTTCCAATCGAAGCGCCCCACCTCCGCCTTGGAACCGGCGGCGATCGTGGCCACGCCCGACCTCCTGGCG
>CAXTBJ010000023.1:9748-21873 GCA_964242585.1 uncultured Bryocella sp. | reverse complement strand
TAAGGTTCAAGGTGCGACAGAGGGTGCCTCCAGATCCCCAGGCATCCAGAGGCACCCTCTCCAGGCGTCATACTGTACAGGTGCCCGCAGCTTGTCCGGTCTGCGGAGCCCTGCCTCGGCGTCGCTGTCTGGGCTGACCTCAAAGGCTCGAGTCGCTTCCACCCATGATCCGTCTGCGTGACATCTCCGAAGACACCGTCCTCTTCCCCTGGAACAAGCGCACCCTTCACCCCGCATTGGCCTCGACGATCCCGGTCGCCACCGCCCTGATTTTCGGGGAGATCACAGGCCATCGCAGCGCCGGTTCCATCGCCGCCGGCGCTGCCTTTACGGTGGGATTCGCGATCTTTCACGTGGCTCTTGCCTCCACCCTGCTCAGCATGCTGCTGCTCACCCTCGGCATCGCGTCGGCGACCCTGGCGGGCAGTCTGGCCGCCGCATGGACGGGGCCCGTCCTGCTGCTGTGCGTGCTCGCGGCCGTGAACTACGGGATTCTCGCGGGCATCGGTAACACCTCGGGCTGGATCGGCCAGCAGTGCGCGGTCTTTGTCATCGTTTCCAGCTATTTTGCCCAGGGCGTGCACTACGCCCTGGGCCGCAGCGAGATGGTGCTGCTCGGGGGCGGGCTGCAAATGCTGACCTACGCCCTTTGGGACCTGCTGCCGCGGCAAACGGCTGAAAAGCGGACACCTGCCCCTCCCTTCGCTCGCCAACTGCACACCCGCGCCAATCAGCTTTGGCGCTCGCTCCGCGACGAGATGCACTGGGGCACGGGAACCACCGGCTACGTGCTCAAATTGCTGGTCACCCTGGGAATCAGTACGGTCATCTACCGCGAAGGGCACCTCCGCAACGGCTACTGGGCACCCATGACGGCGCTGCTGGTACTGAGGCCGAAGTGGGCCAACACGCTCAGCCGTGGCATCGCCCGGCTCACGGGAACCTTGGTGGGTGCGACCATCTGCGCGCTGCTGGCCACCTACCGCCCCTTTCACCATTGGCAATACTTTGCCGGGGTGGTGGTCACGGCCTGGGTGTGCTTTGCGCTGCAGGCCGTCAACTACGCCGCATTTTCAACGTTTTTGACGATCTACACCGTGTTCCTCTTCGGCTTCGGCGGCTTCTCCGAGCGCGATGCGGCCAACCTGCGGCTGGTCAATACGGCGCTCGGCGGCATGCTGGCGCTGCTGGTGGACTTCTTCGTGCAAAAGCTCGGGCCGCGGCTGCACCGCCTCGCGGCGGCGAGGCTCACCGTCGCCGCCCCCTCCTGACCTGGGAACTAGCCCGCAAAGTAAATCTATAAAAGTCGAACGCACCATGGCAGGCGAAAACGTCTTCCGCCGCCGGCCCGGCCCGCAACTTTGCGCTTTCGTACAATAGATGGATCGTGACTCTTGACTTCCTAGGCACCGCCCAGCGTTCGCATACCTGCGGTGAACCGCGCTCGACCCACGCCGGCGAGACCGTGACCCTGATGGGCTGGGTGAACCGTCGCCGCGATCACGGCGACCTGATCTTCTTCGATCTCCGCGACCGCTTCGGCCTCACCCAGGTCGTCTTCGACAAATCCGTCTCCCCCGCAGCCCACGCCAAGGCCGAAGCGGCCCGCCCCGAGTTCGTGGTCGCCGTCATCGGCACCGTTCGCCTCCGCGAACCCGGCATGGCCAACCCCAAGATGGCCACCGGCGACATCGAGGTCGTCGGCCAGACCCTGCTGCTGCTCAACGACGCCAAAACCCCGCCGTTCTCCCCCGCCGAGGACGCCATCGCCAACGAGGAGGTCCGCCTCAAATACCGTTACCTCGACCTGCGCCGGCCCGAGATGCAGCGCAACTTCGTCGTGCGGTCGAAGGTGGCGATGGCCATCCGCAACTACCTCGTCGAGCAGGGCTTCCTCGAAATCGAAACCCCCTACATGACGCGCTCCACCCCCGAAGGCGCGCGCGACTATCTCGTCCCCAGCCGCGTCCACCCCGGCCACTTCTACGCCCTGCCGCAGTCCCCGCAGATCTTCAAGCAGATCCTTATGATCTCCGGCTTCGACCGCTACTTCCAGATCGCCCGCTGCTTCCGCGACGAAGACCTCCGCGCCGACCGCCAGCCCGAGTTCACCCAGATCGATCTCGAAATCGCCTTCCCGCAGCAGGAAACGGTCTTCGCCGTCGCGGAAGGCTTCCTGCGCGCCGCTTTTCAGGCCGCCGACATCGAGCTCCCGCCCGAAGCCTTCATCCGCATGACCTACGACCACGCCATCGAAAAGTACGGTATCGACAAGCCCGACATGCGCCTGCCCGCGATGGTCAACCTGTCGCACGAACTCACCCCCGCACTCCGCGAAACCCTCAAGATCGACCCCATGCTCCCCGTCTACGGCTTCACCGTCCCGCGCGCCGCCGCCGGCATGTCCGGCACACAAAAACGCACCCTGGTCGATGAAATCCGAAAAACCCTTGGCGACACCGGCCTCGACTTCCTCGACGTAGCCCGCCTCCGCACCAATCAGGCCTTCACCCCCCTCGCCGAAGCCATAGCCGCGAAGCTCACCGCCGAACAGATGACCTTCAGCGCTTCACACAGTGCTCCCCTCCAGGAAAGCCGTCATCCTGAGCGCAGTGAAGGATCTCCATATGCTTCAGCCGCACCGACAAACTTCACCCAGGACGACCTCGCCGTCGTCGTCACCCCTAAACCCGGCACCCCCGCCGTATGGGGCAACGACCGCCACTGGATACCCAAGCGCATCGGCCAACTCCGCCTCGAACTCGCCAGAAAATACGCCGAGAAACACGGCCTCTTCCGGCAAACCGGCACTGCCCGCGACTTCAAATTCCTCTGGGTCACCGATTTCCCCATGTACGAGTGGAACGAGGACGCCAGGCGCTGGGACGCCGCGCACCATCCCTTCACCTCCCCGCACGAAGAAGACATCCGCTCCGGCGCCCTCTACAACGACAAGGGCTCCGTCCGCGCGCTCGCCTACGACATCGTGCTCAACGGCACCGAGCTCGGCTCCGGCTCCATCCGTATCCATCGCAAGGACGTCCAGACCGAGATCTTCCGCACCCTGGGCATGACAGAGGAGGAGGCCCACGAGCGCTTCGGCTTCTTTCTCGACGCCCTCGAATACGGCACCCCACCCCACGGCGGCATCGCCCTCGGCCTCGACCGCATCGTCATGATCCTCGCCGGCGCCACCTCCCTCCGCGAAGTCATCGCCTTTCCCAAAACCGCCAAAGCCATCGACCTCATGGTCGAAGCCCCCAGCCCCGTTACAGACCTGCAGCTCCGCGACCTGAACCTCCGCATCGCCCACCGCCCCTGAAAGCATTAAACGAGCGCATCGGGTTATCGGCACGGCAGCTACGAGCACGTCGGATAGAATTGCCAAACCAGGAGGTGTTCCATGGCTGCTCTCGCGAAACGCGAACCGTTGCCTATCGGCCTCGTCAAGCAGTTCGGCCCTTAAGGCCCCGAGTACGAGGTGCTGGGCTACGCCGCCCCGGAAAACGGCAAGGCTCAGGTCAAAATTGTTCTTGTGCGTACAGGCGAGGAGATCACCTACGCTTACGACGAGATGATGACAGATCCCGAGGCTCTTTAGTGTTTGCACTCGCATTCGACCTGGACACCACACGTACAAAGCAGGCGCATCCCAAGAGCCTCACCCAGGCCTACACCGACACTTCAACGCTTCAGCTTTGAATGGCGTCAGGGCAGCGTCTACACCTGCGACAACGAGGATCTGGGCAATCTCTTCGACGCCTTGGGCGCTCTGAAGGCGCTTTCCTGGTTTCCCGCCGCGGTGCGCGATAACCGCGCCTTCCGCGTCGAGCAGTGGTCCGACTTCACGCCGCGCATGAAGCACTGAGCGCCAAGCGCAACCAAAACGGCACACACCGGCCGCCCCTCATACCCTGAGGCGTCTCTCTCCGCTCTTCCTGCTGCCCTCGGCAGGGAATCCGAGTTTTCGATCAGCGGCCACGAAGTCTCACACGCCTTTGCCTCTGCAAGCAGCCCCGCCTCCCAAGCCGCAAAATAACGCTCCTGTGCTACCCTCACGGCAACGCAATTCATCTTTTCTTCACCCCTGGAGTCGGCCTTTGCGGTCTTCCCTGCTTGGTGTTTCTGTGCTTCAGAGTCACAGCGGCTGGCGCACATGGCCACTGCTGGCCGGCTGCCTCATCGCCTCCGCCATGAGTTCCACGGCGCTCGGCCAGGCGGCCCCGGCCGACCTTGTCCTTAAGAACGCTACCGTGATGACCGTCACGCACGGCACGCTGCCCAACGCGAGCGTGTGGGTGCACAACGGCAAGATTGCCGGCTATGGCACGTCGGTAAGCGCCCCGGCGAGCGCCGTCGTGGTCGACGCAACCGGCAAATTCATTACGCCGGGCATCATCGACCCACACTCGCATTCGGCCCTGTCCAACGATGTGAACGAGGCCACCAGCCCGGTAACCCCGTCGATGATGATGATCGACGCCTTCGTGAGCACGGACAAGGCGCTCTATCAGGCCCTGGCCGGCGGGGTCACGACGGAGCTGCTGCTGCACGGCTCGGCCAACATGATCGGCGGCCAGGCCGTGGTGATCAAGAACAAGTTCGGGCTGGACCGCGATGCCATGCTGTTCCCGAACGCGCCGCAGTCCATCAAATTCGCCAGCGGCGAAAACCCCAAACGCGTCTACGGCAGCCGGCAGCAGGTGCCCTCCACGCGCATGGGCAACTTCGAGGTGATGCGCGAAGCCTTTGAAGAGGCCAAGCACTATATGGCCACCTGGGACGCCTACAACGCCAAAGCGGCCAAGGGCGACAAAGACGCCGCGGCCCCGAAAAAGGACCTCAAGCTCGAAGCCCTCGCCGACATCCTGCGCGGCAAGCTGCTCGTGCAGATCCACTGCTACCGCGCCGACGAGTTCCTCACCGAGGAGGCCATCGCCAAGGAGTACGGCTACAAGATCCGCGCCTTCCACCACGCGCTTGAGATGTACAAGGTGGGCGACAAGATCGCGCCCACCGGCACCGGCATCGCCACCTTTGCCGACTGGTGGGGCTTTAAGGATGAGGCCTGGGATGCCATCCCCTGGAACGCCGTGATGAGCATGCGCGAAGGCGTCCGCGTGGCCTTGAAGTCCGACTCCAACGACTACGTGCGTCGCCTGAACCAGGAGGCCGGCAAGATGGTCCACTACGGCGGTGCCACCGAGGACGAGGCCCTGCGCATGATCACCCTGAACCCCGCCTGGATCATGGGCATCGACGACAAGGTCGGCTCCATCGATAACGGCAAGGATGGCGATCTCGTGATCTGGAACATCGATCCGCTCTCCACCTATGCACGCGCCGAAAAGGTCTACATCGACGGCGATCTCTTCTTCGACAGTGCCCAGCCCGGCTTCGGCACACCGCACTTCCACGGCGTCATGACGGAGTCCGAGGGCGCAGGCAACGACGATTCTGACGGAGACGGCCAGTGATTCGGAGATCGGCATTAACAGCACTTATTCCCGCATCGCTCATGCGCGCGTCAGTCATGACCGCATGGCTCATGGGCACATCGCTCATGGGCGCAGCGGCCGTGTACGCGCAGCAACCCATCGGGCCGAACGACACGGCACTCGCGCCCGCCGCGAATCAAGCTGTCGCGCTGGTCGGCGGCAAGCTGCTGACCGTCACGCACGGCACCATTGAGAACGGCACCATCATTCTCTCGGGCGGCAAAATCGTCGCTGTCGGACCGGCCGCCTCGACGAAGATCCCCAGCGGCGCCACGGTGATCGACGCCAAGGGCATGACGGTATATCCCGGCCTGTTCGACTCGGAGACCAACCTCGGCCTCTTCGAGGTCGCCTCCGATGCGAACGCGCGCGACCTCGCCGAGACCTCGGATGAGATCTTTCCCCAGATGCACGTCTATGACGCCTTTCATGCCGAATCCGCGCGCATCCCGGTGGAGCGGTTGAACGGTGTGACCAATGCCGTCGTGGCGCCGGCCGAGGCCGACTCCCTGCCCGGCCAGGACGCCATCATTCAGCTCTACGGCAAGGATCGCGACACCATGCTTATTGGGCGCGATGTGGCCCTGGCGATGAACTTCGAGGGCGAGATCCGGCGCAAGGCTAACTACAACGGCCCGTCCAAATTTCCCACCACGCGCATGGGCGTCGCCTCGCAACTTCGCCAGACGTTTCTCGATGCGCAAAACTACGAAGCCGAGATGCAGGCCGCGGCCAAACCCGACCACAAGGGACCGGCACCCGCGCGCAACCTGAAGCTCGAAGCTCTGCTGCCCTATCTGCACGGGCAAAGGCCCGTGGTGCTGGCCGCGCGCGAAGGCTACGAGGTCGAAGTCGGCATGGGCATCGCGCAGGAGTTTCACCTCAAGGTGATCCTGAACCACGTCACGCACACCCAGGACATTTTGGACAAAATTGCCGGCTACCATGTGCCGGTCATCGTGGGCTCCATCTATGACTTTCCGCTGGCCAACCAGCGCTACGATGCCGTGTACTCGCTGCCCGCGGAGCTGGTTCGCCGCGGCGTCACCATCGCCCTGGCCTCCGACGGCGGTGGCGAGGGCGGCGGCCGCAATCTGCCCTACGCGGCCGGCTACGCGGTCGCCTACGGCCTGCCGTATGACGAGGCCCTGAAGGCCATCACGCTGAACCCGGCGACGATGTTCGGCCTGGGCGACCAGCTCGGCTCGCTCGACGTCGGCAAAACCGCCAACGTGGTGCTGGCGAACGGCGATCCGCTGGATGTGCGAACCGCGGTGAAGCAGGTCTTCATCGGCGGTGTAGCCGTGCCGATGGTGAGCCGCCAAACGCAGCTGCGGGATGAGTATCTGCCGTTGGTGAAGGGGCAGATGAAGCCGTAACCGGCGCGGTCGCAGCCAAACGGCTGCGAGGCAACTCGTCTGCCCTCTGTTGTCTTGTTGTCATTCCCGCAGGGAATCTGCTGCTGTTCTTGCTTTGTCAGTTCGCAAAATCATCCGCTGATCCGCTCTAGCTTCCGCGCGTCGCGTCTTCCTGTTGCCACTTCGCACTCAGCCCATGCAACCGCTCCATCACCTCCTGCATGTCTGCCATTCGCGAGGTGGGGCTATAGGTCACCTGCGGCAATTTACCGCCAATCACCGTGCGGCGCACCAGCCCTTCGCTCTCCAGCGTGCGCAGCCGCACTGTGAGCAGCCGCGGCGAAATACCCTCGATACGGCGGCGCATCGCTCCAAAGCGCATGGGGCCGTTGGTGCTCAGCAGCCAGATAATGTGCAGCGTCCAGGGCCGCGTCAACCATTCCAGCAACCCGCTCATGGGGCAGCCTGTCCGGTGGTTGGGCATCGCCTCTGCGATTGTCTGCTCAAAGACAGCTTGCTCAAAGGTCAGCGCCGGTGTCGGCAGCGCGGTGTGGGTTGACAAATCTTCACCTCACGAAGGGAAAAGGGGTCTGGCGGGTGGCGGCTTGAGCCAAGCCGGCGGTTACTCGAAAGTGCCTACTCGCCAACCCCGCACCGCTTACTTATAGTAACTCCCAGGCCGTCCGATCTCCCCACGGACGCCACGAGAGGAAACACCGTCCATGAAGATTTTGCACCTCGATTCCAGCGTCACCGGTCCGAACTCCGTCAGCCGTCCGCTCACCCAGGAGGCTGCCGCCAAACTGAAGGCTGACCATCCGGGTGCTGACTATGTGTATCGCGATCTGGTAAAGGACTCCCTGCGTCACTACACGGCGGTGCTGCGCAATCATGGCGCGGACGCCCAGGAGTACACACCCGAGCAAAAGCAAGAGCTCGAAGTCGGCAAGGAGATCCTGGAGGAGTTTGTCTCCGCCGATGTCGTCCTCATCGGCGCGCCCATGTATAACTTCTGCGTGCCCTCGCAGCTCAAGGCATGGATCGATCTTGTCTGCGTGGCGGGTACGACCTTCAAATACGGCGCCAACGGCCCCGAGGGGCTGTGCGGCGGCAAGAAGGTCGTGATCATCTCCACGCGCGGTGCTCTCTATGGCCCCGGTTCGCCCTTTGAGCCCTTCGATCACCAGGAGAAGTATCTCAAGAACCTCTTCACCTTTCTGGGCATCACCGACATCACCATCATCACCGCTGAAGGCGTAGCCTACGGTCCCGAAAAGGCGGCGGCGGCGGTGGCCGACGCCAAGGCAAAGATCGCCGAGCTGAAGTAAACGAAGCTAGTATCGCTTCGTTTTCTAAGCACCCGGCCTTCGCCGCCGAGTGAATCGAGCACAGCAAGCAACACCAACGGCCTCGTGCGCGGAGCACGGGGCTGTTCACGTTTATCCGCTCCGGTGAGTCCCGACGGAGTATCTGAGCAAATCTGCAGGTCGCCGCGGTGAACCCCGGCCCTGCTCGCTCCGGTTCTTTACAGGCAAGTTTGCGCACAGGGAAAGCCCTCACGGTTTACGCTGGGGTGATGCGCCCCATGGTCTCAGTGATGCTGTTCGGCTTCGCCCTTTCCTTCCAAGCGCACGGGCAGACGGCCTGCTCGGCGGGCGCGCTGCCGGAGGCAGCCAGAACCGTAGCGGCGGTTCGGCATCAACTGCACAGCGTGGCGGTCGGCGAGTTCGACCCGGTCATCCCCGCCCCGGTCGCCGCACGGCTGGAACAGCTCAAAGCCGCGCTGGCGCAGGCCGCGGAGGCCGCCATGGCCTGCGCCTCGTCGGCGGTAACACCGGAGACGTTGCAGGCGACGCTGGCCGACGCGCTCCATGCCAATCTTTCCGCCTCCAGCGAGACGGTTCTGGTCACGAAGGCAGGTAAGGATCTGGGCGCCTACGGCTCCGATCTCGACGTCCAGGTGCTTCCACTCTCCACCGGACCTCGCTACCTGGAGATCGACTTCCGCTACGGCGTGGAGTGCGGCGACGACAACCTGCTGCTTGTCTTCAAGGGGGCTGAGAAGGAGGATGGGGCCGCCGGCGCGGGCTGGCTGCCGGTGCTGCGCTGGGGCGCGGGCAGTTATCGCAACGTCGGCGATGCCTTCGGCGACTTCGTTCTATTGACGCCGCTCACGGGGCTCCCCGGCCAGCGCAACTGGCGCGTTGTGGTCGGGCACGGCCAGCCGGGCTGTTCCGCCGGGACAACCGGCGACCCACGCAGCCGCTTCGATCTCGATCTGCTCCAGCCCACCGCGGACCCCGCCCACCCGCAGGTGGCTTGGCACCTAGAAAAACCCTATCGCCGCACCGATACCCCGCGCCTGGCCACCACGGAAGAAACCCTCACCTTCGAGCTTGTGCCGCCACCCCCTGAAAAGGGCAAAGCCGCTGCAGCGACCCCCTCAGCTCCCTTCCCTGAGCACATCTATCGCTATCGCATCAGCAGCGACAATCAGGTGCAGGCCATCGAGGCCGCCCCGGCACCCCCCGCGCAGCAGCCATAAATCTCGTCTCAACAATTGCCTTCACCGCCGCCTTGCTGTCGCTTGCCTTCGCCTTTACCTTTGCCTTGCTGTCGCTGCCTTTGCCTTTCTTGTTGCCATTCCCTCCGGGGATCACGCCGTCAGCCCATCCTCATACGCACTCGCCTCCGTGAGCGTCTTCAACTGCGTCTCGGTGAGCTGCAACTCCACGGACCTGAACAGCGCCTCGAGCTGCCCCGTGCTCGTCGCGCTGGCGATCGGCGCGGTAATCGTGGGCTGCGCCAAAAGCCAGGCGAGCGCGATCGAGGCCTGCGCCGCGCCGGTCTCCTCGCTTACCTGCCGCAATGCCTGCAAGATCCGCATCCCGCGGTCGTCAAAATACTTCTCCACCCGTGACCCACGCTTGGCGCCCTTGGTGTCCTGCAGTGACTGGTATTTGCCGGTGAGAAAGCCCGAGGCCAGTGAAAAGTACGGGATCACGCCCAGGTGGAAGCGCTCCGCCACCGGCGCAAGATCCGTCTCATAGGCCTGGCGATCGTATAGGTTGTACTCCGGCTGCAGCGCCGTGTAGGGCGTCAGCTGCTTGCGTTCGGCAAGCTGCAGCGCCTCGGTCAGCCGCGGCCCCTTGTAGTTTGAAGCGCCTACCGCGCGCACCTTGCCGGCTGCAATCAGCTCGCCGTAGGCCTCCAGCGTCTCATCGAGCGGCGTGTCCCGATCGTCGGTGTGCGACTGGTACAGATCGATGTGGTCCGTCTGCAGCCGTCTCAGTGAATCCTCCACGGACTTCAGGATGTATGCCTTGCGCAGCCCTTGCCCGCCGTCGCCCATTTTGAAGCCGACCTTGCTCGCCAGCATCACCTTGTCGCGCTTGCCGGAGTTACCGGACTTGGCAAACCACCTGCCCAGGATCGTCTCCGACTCGCCGCCAACGTGTCCGGGAATCCACACGGAGTACACATTCGCCGTGTCGATCGCATCGAAACCGCGGTCGGTGAAGGCATCCAGCAGATCGAACGAGGTCGCCTCGTCCGCCGTCCATCCAAACACATTGCCGCCAAACATCAACGGCACAATCTCCAGCCCCGACCCACCCAGCTTGCGTTTCTGCATAGCATCTCCTCGCAACAGGTGAGATGACGCGCACAACACGGGCGATGCGAGGCAGGCCTTGGCGTAACTCCGCATGGACCTTCCGCAGCGCTGGGGAGGGGATCTGCTTGCTCTGAGAGCTTCTCGACTGCAAGCAAGAGCAGATCCCTTCGCCGGGCTGCAGGAGTCATCACCGCAACCCAGGCAAGTAGGCATTCCAAGCGGCTAGGCCTTCCCAAGCGGCTAGGCCTTCCCAGGCGACTAGGCCTTCAACGCTGCCTCCACCGCCGTCGCGAGCGGGGTTGTCGCCCGTCCCAACAGCATGCTTAGCTCATGCGAGCTCGTATCGAGCTCTCCCTTGGCGGCCCCGAGATCCCCGTCCGCTACCATGGTCGCCACCTCCTCCGGCAGCCCGAAGCTCATCAGTACCTTCGCGTACTCCTCACCCGGAAGATTTTTGTAAGCGATCGGCTTCCCCGTCTGCCGCGCCACCTCCGCCGCCAGATCCGCAAGCGTGTAGGGAATATCCCCGCCGAGTTCATACGTCTTGTTTGCCTGCCCAGGGGTCGTCAGCACGGCGGCAGCCGCGCCGGCATAATCTTCTCGCGTTGCCGCCGCAAACCGTCCGTCGCCCGCCGCCCCCAACACCGCCCCATGCTCCACGGCCGCACCCAACGCAGCGGTCTGGTTTTCGATGTACCAGCCGTTGCGTAGAAAGACGTAGGGGACCCCTTGCAGCCGCAGGTACTCCTCGGTTGCCTTGTGCTCGGCCGCGAGCTTCAGGGTTGAGGTGTCCGCGCGCAGAATACTGGTATAGGCCACCAGCGCCACCCCGGCTTGCTTGGCCGCGTCAACCACCGCCCTGTGCTGGTTCACACGCCGCCCTATCTCGTTCGATGAAATCAGCAGCACCTTTTCCGCACCCCGAAGCGCCGCGGGAAGCGTCTCCGGCCGGTTGTAATCAGCCTCCCGCACCTCGACACCCAACGCAGCCAAATCCTGCGCCTTCTCCGGATCACGCACAGCGGCGACGATCTCCCCTGCCGGCATCCTCGCCAGTAAACTCTTGATGACCTCACGGCCCAACTGCCCATTCGCTCCAGTAACGACAACCATGCTTTCCTCCGTCAACGATTTCGTTGATGTGCCCAGCCTAGAGCAGCGGCTTACTTTCCGTAAGTACGTACTTTAAAGTAAGCTGCTGAGATGACATGGGCGGCAACCACGAAACGCAGGCAGAAGACTCCACCCAAAGGCAATCTTTGTCAGGCGATGTGTCCTACACGCACGGTGTTGGACCACGTAACCTCGCGCTGGGGTTCGTTGATCCTGGTGATTCTGCTGGAACGGACCCATCGCTTCAGCGAGCTTGCACGCCGGATCGGCGGCGTGAGCGAAAAGATGCTTTCACAAAGCCTGCAGGCCCTGGAAGCGGATGGCTTTGTTCTGCGTACCGTCTATCCCACGATCCCACCCAAGGTGGACTATCGTCTAACGGATCTGGGCGTAGAACTCGCCAATCGTATGCATGCGCTTACAAGCTGGATAGAAGAAAACGTCGCGACCATTCTCGCGACCCGCAGCGCGCGTCTGAGCAAAGCCGCGCGCGAAACAGCTGCCGCGGCCGCCGGGGCGAACTGACGGAGAGCAAGTCCT
>CAXTBJ010000023.1:5334-9648 GCA_964242585.1 uncultured Bryocella sp. | reverse complement strand
TGCCGATGATGCGGCAACCGGGTTCGACCTTTAGGGAGGCAGGGCAGAGCTCTTACGAGTTTTGGCCGTGGAAGCGCTCGCGTGAGGTCCCGCAAGCCGGATCGTCGGGATCGTCCGCGTCGGGCTTCGCCCTGATCCCGCTTTTCCGACCCGGTTCTCCTGCTGCTTCACGCATCTCCGTCCCGAAAGCGTGAACAGCGTCAAGAATAGGGAAACAGCACACCCGAGAGGGTGCTGCCCTCTTGAGGAAAGCTTGAGGAAAAGCCTTCTAAGCAAAGCCTCCTGAGGGAAAGATGGATAAGTGCCCTGGCGTGTAGCTCGCTGCAGTAGCAGTGCAGCCGCGGCTAGTTCATCCACTTGCGGTCGTTCGGGTCCCGCGGCTTGCCGTCCGGATCGAGGTACCGGCCGCTCTCATCGAAATGCACCTCGCGGCCCTGCTTTTGCATGTACACACTGAACTTTTTGGCCGCGCGGCGGCGGCGTGCGCGTATCCAGCTGTTCTTCCAGCCATACACGGCCTCGTTCACGCCGAAGCGCAGACCGCGGCGTGGCGCGAAGCGCAGAAACAGCCATCCGGCCAGGGCATTGGCGAGCACCGCCACCGCGTCGAAGCGCTCATGCGAGGCCAGCGCGACCGCCAGGTACACCAGCAGGTAGATGATCGCAATATACTTGGCCTTCACGCGCAGAATGAAGTTGAAGTTCAGCTCCTGATCGGCGTGCAGGCGGGCAAACGCCAGCAGCAGCGCCAGCGAAAACGGCCATAGCCCAAAGGCCTGCCCGTACGCGCTGATCCCCAGCACAGGGCCCAACCCCAAAACGACCAGCATCGCCAGTACGCCGCCGCCCGCCGTCGTGACGAGGAAGAACTCGCCCATCCAGCGCGAACCCAGCTCATCCTCCAGCGTGGAGCCGAAAAACCACACGGAGATAGCCGCAAACAGCAGCGAAAACAGACCCGTGTTGACAAACGGGTAGGTCACCAGCTGCCAGGGCAGCTTGTAGGAGGTCGCCGGGCTCAGCATGCACAGGCTTTGGGCCAGCCCTGCGCCCTCGCGGGAGAAGAGCCCGAGCACCAGCAGCACAAAAAAGACGATGACCGCGGTCAGCAGAATGCGCCGCGTCACCCCACGGAAGGGTGGAAGCGAAACGGTGATGGGTCCGTTGGAGCGAAAAGCCAAGAGGTCTCCTTACCGCGCCGGGACAGGCGGTACCGGCAGGGAGCGCTGCCCGTTGGGCGCCACGGCGCGCACGCCGAAGAGCACGTTATCCTTGCTGACGTCGAGCTTGAGCCGCATCGCCGCGCCCGCGCTCATCGTGTGCATCCACAGCAGCTCATCCGTATCGCGCCAGACGACCTCATAGGTGGTCCCGTCGGGCGCAAACACGCCGGCTTTCCAGGTGAGCTCGCTCGAGTTATCCAGCGCGCGCGTCAGCACCTTCACCTCCTGCGGCTCGCTGGGCGCCTCGGCCAGCGAGGCCAGCGTCATCGCATTCATCCGCGCCACGTTGGCCACGTAATTGGGATCGACATACTTCAGGTAGTCCCCATACTCCACGCCGTTTTCGGTCCGCGGCGTCTGGTGCTGGTGATCGAAGTTCTCGCGCCACTCGGTAAAGCGCACCGCCGCAAAGCCTTCCCCGTTGAAGCTCGTATGGTCGCCGCCGCGCAGGTAGCGGTCGCGCCGCAGCACCAGCACGGGATGGAACGCGGGCACCACGCCGAGGTACATTGCGCGGACCCCGTTGTGTACCGGCGGCCGAAAGATCCCGGACTGAAAATACGCCGGTGCCAGCTCGGCGATCTGCCGGGCCAGCTCACGCGAGGGCGAATCGTTCTCCGCACCCAGGCCGAGGATCTGCGCCTGCTGCTGCGGCGTGGCCGCGGAGGGCACGCTCTCCGAAAATACGCGCACCGCGTGCTTGTCCTCGAGCGGATCGGGCTGCCCCCCCGCGACCGTCGTGGTGTCGCCCCCGACAATATCGTTATTCAGCACGGCCTCCAGCGGCCAGCCCTCGCTCCGGGCAAGCTGGGCGAGGTGCCGCGAACCGTTCAGGCCCTGCTCCTCGCCCGCGACCGCCGCGAACACGATCGTTCCGGGCAGCTTTAGCCTGCTCAGGGCACGGGCGCTTGCGAGCGACACCGCCACGCCGCTGGCATCGTCATTGGCCCCGGGCGCCCCCGCCTTGGGGTCCATCACATCGGTTGCGCGCGAGTCGTAGTGGCCCGTCACAAGGACCCACGGAGCCGATCTCCCAGCCGTACCGTGGAGAACCGCATATACATTTACCAGCCGCGTGGGCTGCGGTATTCGGCTGCGCTCGCCCGTGCCGGCAGGCTCGACAAAGTCGTCGCGCTTGACCTCCAGACAGTTGCCGCAAGCGGCGGAGATGCGCTTGAACTCGCTCTCGATCCAGTCCGCGGCGGGCAGAATGCCCTGCCCCGGCGGCAGGTCTGTGCTCATGCTGGAAAGCGTGTTGCGGGTGCCGAAGGAGACCAGTTTGGCAATATCGGCTTGGATCGCGGCAGGCGCAATGGTCTCCAGCGCCTGGGCGATCTGCGGGTCGGCCGTCGCCGCCGGCAGCCCGGAAGCGGCAGCGGGCTGTGGGGCAGCGGCAGCCGCGGGACCGGCAACGGGGGCAGGCGCGACGGCCTGACCCAGGGCGGCAGGCGGCGTGGCACAGGCACCCACCCCAACTAAGCAACAAACTAAGCAAGCGGCCAGGCAAATACCCAGGCAGCCGGCCGGTCGCCTGGCCGCACGGGGTCCTCGGGACCTGTACCGGAACACCCAGCCCGAGTTCGGTCGCATCGTCACACCCATTCCCCCTATAACCGCTTGGAAGCTACCGGCGTCCCCTATGGACGGAGCGGGCCAGCCCCCGGTAAAACCGAAAAGTTGCCCGGAGCCGCTTCCACCATCGTACTAAAGCCCCTGCCCCGTGGCGCGCCTCGTTCCGCGATGCTTTCCTCCCACAATGCGAGGGCGCGGTGGAATCTCCGTCTCGATCCGTGTATGGGTTCATGCCGGTGTCTTGGCCGGTGTCTTGGCCGGTGTGAATTGTTTATGCAAAAGCGGACGCCGCCGAGCCTCATCTTGCATCTGTAGGAGAACTGCGAGAAGAACCGCACAGCCGCGGTTCGCGCGGCAGGAGGAGAAACATGGCTGTTGTTTGCCCGGAATGCGATAATCCGCTGGATATCGATGTGGATGAGGTGGAAGCAGGCGATACCCTCCAGTGCGAGGAGTGCGGCACGGATTTGGAGATCGTCTCCGCAGACCCGCTGGAGATCGCCGCCGTCGACGCGGACGGCTACGATGATGAGGAACACGCCGACGTGCGCGGCGGCGATGACGACGAGGACGAGTAGGTGTCTTCCCATCCCAACACGATCGCTCCTCGTACAGTGGCCCCCGGCACGGCCTTGCCCCGGGAAGCTCCCCTTCCCTCCTGTGCCGGCAATGGCAGGGGCTTCGCCATGTGTAAAGTCGTTCAACCCGAACCGACGCAGATCCCCGATGCGAGACCGAAGAAACTGGTTCCCACCCTTTTGAGGGCGTCTTCCGGAGTCGCCGGCCCGCGGCGCTGCGCACGCGCCTGTCTCGCCGTCCTGTTCGCCGTTGCGCTCTGCACCCCGGCGGCCCATGCGGACAAGTCCGGCAAGCCCCGCAAAACCAAGCCCGCGGTCGAACTGGTTGCCAAGGGAAAGGTGCTGCACGGTGGCGCACCGGCCGAGGGTGCGGTGGTGTACCTCGAAAACCCACAAAGCTTGGCCATCAAGAGTTACCTCACTGAAGCCAACGGACAGTTTCACTTCTCCAACATCTCGCCCCAGACCGACTACGAGGTCTGGGCCGAACAGAACGGTGTCGAGTCCAAACACAAGTTCATCAGCCAGTTCTCCAGCCACAGTCAATTTGTGTTCACCCTGAAGCTGGACCCAAAGAAGAAGAAACTCCTAGGCATCCTGTAGCGGACCCCCGAACGTTTAAATGGCTCCGACGTTCCAGAACTCCAGATCCGTTCTCGTGCAGACGGGCAGTCTGCCATCATCCTGAGCAACAGCCCAGCTACCATCCAGCAGCCTACCGTCATCCTGAGCGTAGCGAAGGATCTCTGTACTCTGCTTGCGGCTGCTCTACACCGCTCGGGAAACCACTCTAACGATCTTGAGCGGAGCGGCGAGCGTCCCGGGCACGGCATCCGATGTCGGTATGAGCTCTTCCAACCGGCCCGCTACCCCCGTCTATCTTGCCACGATACCACCCGCCGCACCCGCACGCCTTGAGCCCGCACAGCTTGAGCCCGCAC
>CAXTBJ010000023.1:0-5234 GCA_964242585.1 uncultured Bryocella sp. | reverse complement strand
CTTGAGCCCGCACGCCAGGGCCGACGGCAGTTTCTGCAGGGCGCGGGCGGTCTGCTTGCCGCCGCCGGCCTCAGCCCGCTGGCAGACGGCCAGAGCCCCGGCCCCCCTGCAAGCCGGCCCCCGATCGCCGGAACCTACGTCCAGCTCTCCCAGATCAACAACACGGCAACCGAAGCGCCGGAGAAGTCTCCGGGTCCGTTTGAGGCACCCGACCGGCGGGTGGGCTTCGCGATCGTCGGCCTGGGCCGGCTGTCGCTCGATCAAATTCTGCCGGCCTTCGGCGCAAGCAAGCTGTGCAAGCCGGTCGCGCTGGTCTCGGGCGAGCCGGACAAGGCGCAAAAGATCGCTGCCCAGTACGGTATCAAGCCCTCCGCGCTCTACAGCTATGCTGATTACGGCCGCCTCGCGCAAAACCCCGAGGTGGAGGTCATCTACATCGTGCTGCCCAACAGCATGCACCTGGAATACACCGTGCGTGGCGCGCGGGCGGGCAAACACATCCTGTGCGAAAAACCCATGGCCGTCAGCTCCGCCGAGTGCGAAAAGATGATCGCCGCCTGCAAGACCGCCAATGTCAAGCTGATGATCGCCTACCGCCAGCAATACGAACCCATGAATCGCGAGATCGTCAAAATGCGCAAAGCGGGCAAACTGGGCACGCTGCGCTGCTTGGTCGCCACCAACTCACAAAATCAGGGTGACCCCTCGCAGTGGCGGCTCAAGCGCGCGCTCGCCGGCGGCGGTTGTCTCCCCGATGTCGGCCTCTACTGCCTGAACGCCGCCCGTTTCTGGTCCGGCGAGGAGCCCGTCGAGGTCTTCGGCCAGATCTTTCAGCCCACCGACGACCCGCGCTTCAAGGAGGTTGAAGCCGGCTGCAACTTCACACTGCGTTTCCCCTCCGGCCTGCTCGCCAGCTGTAATACGAGCTATGCGGCCCACCGCTCGCAGTGGGCGCGCCTGGAAGGCTCCGAAAGCTGGGCCGAGCTCTCCCCCGCCTTCGCCTACAAGGGCCTCAAGCTGCGGTCGAACAAGCTGATGGAGGGCCACGACGTCATTCTGGAACCGAACCTCGAGGCCAAGGACCAGTTCGCCGCGGAGATGGACCACATGGCGCAGTGCGTCCTGGGCAACCGACAGCCCCACACCCCCGGCGAAGAGGGCCTCCAGGACGGACACCTGATGGAGGCCATCTACGAATCCGCCCGCACCGGCCGCGCCGTAAAAGTAACCCCCCCAACCACCACCACCCGAGGCCCAGAGCCGGAAGACGCCTAGGCCTGCGCTACATAGAAGTGAGCAAGAAGGATCGCCCGGCGATCTTTTTGCTCCTGATATCGATAACCCTAGTCATTTCGGAAAGAGTATTCGGGCTGGTCCTTTATTCCAGAATTCATATGTCCTGCCAGGAGCAGAAGGTATTTTGGCTTTCTACGCAACAAAGCGCCCATATCTCTCATGGATGGATTTGGTCATTGACGTGCATGAGTGCTCGTCAGACTTCTCCTAAATTTCAGATATTGGACGGCTATGAGAAAACTCGTCTCACTTGCTTTGCTGGTTCCTGCATTCACAATCTCGGGAGCACAGGTTGTATCTACAAGTGGCGGATCGATTCAAGGCACGATTACAGACGCGAGCGGAGCCGCTGTGCCCAAAGCGTCCATTACGATCTTGGGCACCGATACCGGTTTCACCCGCACCTTGCAGGCAGACGGCGCAGGATACTACTCCGTTGGACCTTTGGATCCAGGCACGTACAAGGTAAATGTAACCGCCTCCGGGTTTGAGGGTCTGAGTGTCTCAACTGTCATTCGGGTCGGAACGGCAACACCAGGTTCGTTCAAGCTGACGGTCGGTCAAGCAACGGAGACCGTAGAGGTGACAGCTGGGGCCGTGCAGCTCAACCGTGACCAGGCGGGCGTAAGCGATGTGCTCACCGCGCAACAGATCGCAAGTCTGCCCATTAAGGGACGCAACTTCCTGGATGTTGCACAAATTGAACCCGGCGTCGTTCTGCAGGCCGGCGGATCGTTCGATCCGACGAAAGCCGGCTACTCCGCACTCTCCGTCTCAGGTGTCTCTGGACGTACGACCCGCATTCTCCTGGACGGCCAGGACATTACTGATGAGACGGTGGGTACGACCATCTTCAATGTGTCTGAAGGCGCGGTTGGGGAATTCCAGCTCAATCGCTCTACACAGGATGTCTCGGGTGATATCACGTCAACGGGGCAGGTACTCGTCGCCACCAAGTCCGGTACCAACCGGTTCCATGGTGAGGCCTTCTACAACTTCCAGGATTACCGGGCGTTATTTGCCACAGAATTCGACGAGTCCCCTCCGTTTCAGCGCAACCAGTTCGGTGGTTCACTCGGCGGATTTCTAATCAAAGACAAGCTGTTCTTCTTCGGAAATGCCGAGCGCATCAAGCAGGACACCTCCCAACCGGCGCAGGTCGGATCGACCTTTCCGCAGTTCAACGGCTTCTCCATTCCTTCCCCGTATCGTGAAACCTATTCGACCATCCGCTTGGATTACAACGGACCGTTTGGCGGCCACTATTTCGTTCGCGGCAACTACAATGTCAACTCCATCGCGAGTAATGGCGGCAACGTCTTCGAGGTCTATGCCAACCGGGACAACACCCCTGGCATTGCGGGCGGCGTAGATTACCAGTTCGGCAAGTTCACTCACTCGTTTCGTGGAAGCTACGAGAAATTCCACAACCTGATCTCGGACGATTCGACGGCGGCGCCCATCAACCTACTGCCGGGAATCACCTTTCAGAACGTAGTGCAGGGTCTTGAGACCGGCCCCAACGATTTGGCTCCCCAGGGAACATTTCAGAGCGATCAGCAGTTCCGGTATGACGGCTCCTGGACTAAGGGTACGCACACGGTTCGTTATGGGTATGAGCTGAATCACATTCTGGGCGGCGGGTTTGCCGCGTTCTTCGGGCTCGGGCCCCGCGTCCGAGAGACCGCCGGTACACTACTGGCAACCTGCGCCAATCCGGCGGTGAGCGGCTCCTGCCCGTCCGATCCGATCAACGGCTACCACGCGAGTTCGATCGTGCTTGGAAACGGTCTCGGCTTCTTTACTGAAAATTCTGGCTTTGGTCTGATCGGCGGTGGTGTCCATGATTGGCGCGAAGCGGCCTATATCGCGGATTCTTGGAAGATCACGCCGAACCTGACCATCGTGAGCGGCCTGCGCTGGGGTGTGGACACGGATCGGGCAAACCAGGATCTGCCGACAAATTCCACCCTGGCCCAGTTCCGAAGTGACTTTAATAGCCCGGTGCATCAGCCCTACGCCGACTTCAATCCCCAAATCGGCCTGAACTACGGGCTGCCCGGCGGTAAAACGGTTCTTCGCGCCGCCTTCGGCATCTTCCACGAAGGGGATGTTTTCAACAACACCACCAACGCGCGCACCAGTCTGCTCGCCAGTGGACCGTTCTTCGCTGACGAGTCGATTTGCGCTTCCGGTAAACTTCGCCAGCCCGATGGAACGATCATCACTTCAGCCACAGTAGGTGGTAATACGCTGACCATCAACCAGATCTGCAGTGGTTCTGTAGCCGCAGCCGCTCCCTATGCCATTGCCCTCCAGGGCGAGTACCAGCAAAACTCGGCAGCGAATGCGACCTCTGAAAATGGTGGATATATCGGTGCGACCGGCAACGCCGGAGGGCTTTATGCTCCCACCTACCGTACGCCCTACGCGGAGCAATGGAACTTCGGTATCCAGAGGGAATTCTTCAAAGGAGGCACTATTGCCGCCGACTACGTGCACAACAGTACGTTGAAGATCGCTCAGGGACAGGACGTCAACCATGTGGGAGCCGCCCGCTACCTGAACACGGCTGCGGCGCAGAATGCGATTACAGCTACGGTAGCCAACTTCCCCACCTGTCCCCAGGGGTTTGGGGCAGCCTCGATTAATTGCGCCATCGCAAACGGGGCAACCATCGATAGTTTTGCTCAGAACGGCCTGGATTCAGGCAACCAATATTTAGGTGGGAATAGCCCAACGGCAGAGGGCTTCACAGTTGCAACAGGAGCGGCGTTTCCGGGTCTAAACCCCAACCTCGGCAGCGGCAACGTGCTTCTTCCCATCGGTCGCTCCGGCTATGACGCCCTGCAGGTCGTTTTTCGTGAGCAGACTTCGCGGCCCGTACCCGGCATCGAACGCTCCAATTTCCAGGTCTCCTACAACTTGTCGCGCATCGTTTCTTCGTCCGCCGGCGGTTCCGATCAGTTCTTCAGCAACAACTCTTTTGATAACGATAACCCGAACGAATACATCGGCCGCGCGACCCTGGACCGCAAGCATGAGGTCTCTTTCGGTGGTAGCTTCGTGATGAAGTATGGCCCCGAGATCGGTCTGATCGGTCACTTCTTCTCCGCACAACCCGCCAATCTCACACTGGACGCTTCAGATCCTTCCTCGGAAATTTTTACCTCGGACGTGACGGGTGATGGAACGGTAGGCGATCTGGTTCCAGGCTCACTTCCCGGTGACTACATGCACCGCGTCAAGCCGGGTACCCTTGGACAATTCATCAACAACTACAACAGCGCCTATGGCGGGCAGTTGAGCCCAGCCGGCAAGGCTCTCGTGAGCGCAGGTTTGTTCACGCAAGGTCAGCTCTCGCAACTTGGCGGCGTCCTGCAAACCTTACCGAGGCTGCCACAGGCTTCGGCTCTGGCGCAGCCCGCATTCCGACAGGTCGATGCGACCTTCGGATACCCTATCCGCTTCGGGCACTACGTGCATGCGCTTGGAGAATCAGCACAGCTCGTACCCCGGATCGCTTTCTACAATGTGGGCAACTTTGCCAACTTCGGCGGATCGAGCGGAAATCCCAACGTCGCACCCTATAACGGGGATCTCGGCGTGCAGGGTGCCGGCTACCTCAACGGCCCCAACAATACGGTCACTACTAACCCTTTCCGTGTCACACGGCAATCGGGAACATACAACCAGGGCGCGCCGCGCACAACGGAGTTTCAACTTCGGTTGGAGTTCTAACCTCTCCGTTGCATACCAAAAGAGGCAGGAGCTATGGCTCCTGCCTCTTTTTGGCTATTCCCAAGGCGAAGACGAGGCGAATATACTTGACTCAACTCGCGCGATGTCCATGTCTCCCCAATTCGAAGCCACACAGTCCACAGACCGTTTCGGCTTCCTGCACATCGACCTGAACAGCTTCTTCGCCTCCGTCGAAC